>CAZFVT010000177.1:0-6897 GCA_964522355.1 uncultured Woeseiaceae bacterium
GCCGGTGAGGCTGTCATCGGTGGCGATGGAAACATTGCGAGCATCAGCGCCGCATCCATCGTCGCGAAGGTCTATCGGGACAGGCTTATGCAAATCGCGGACGTCCGCTATCCCGGCTATGGTTTTGCCAGCCACAAGGGCTACGGTACCGCCGGTCACCTCGAGGCACTTGGGCGCCTGGGACCCTGTGCGCTGCATCGGCGGAGCTTCAGGCCGGTCCGGGAGGCATAGATCGACCGGCATCGCGTTGCCGCCCGCGCGGAAGATAATCGGGTTAGAATTTCAGGTCCGGTCGGCGTGCGGGCCCTCCGGCACCCAGACAGTTTCCAGACACCAGGAATCCAGCGCAGCGTGGAGAGATCGCAGTCCAGAATGGCCGTTGGCCACCAGCAGAGGCCTCAATGAGCGCCGCATTCGTGCACCTGCACGTGCATACCGAGTATTCGATCGTCGACAGTACGGTGCGGATTCCGGAATTTGTTACCCAGGCAGCCGCTCTCGGCATGCCCGCTGCGGCCCTGACCGATCAGGACAACGTCTTCGGCCTGGTGAAGTTCTACCGCAAGGCCCTGGCAGCGGGTATCAAGCCCATTATCGGCGTCGAAGTCCGCGTGCGGGATGCAGACGATGCGGATCAAACCGACAGCCTCGTCCTGCTTTGCCAGAATCGCGAGGGCTACCGCAACCTCACACGAATCGTGTCGCAGAGTTTTCTCGAAGGCCAGCAGAACCATCAGCCGACCGTCTGCAGGGACTGGCTCGACAAGGCCGGCTGCGAGGGACTCATTGCCCTGTCCGGCGGCCGAAGCGGCGATATCGGCCGCCTGTTGGTCAACAATCATGAAAAAAATGCCGAGCAGCGGCTCGACGCCTGGCTGGAAGTCTTCGGTGACCGCTTCTATCTCGAGATAACGCGCACCGGCCGGCCCGATGAAGACGACTGCCTGCAGCGCACTCTTGCGCTTGCCAGCCGCCGCTCAGTGCCGGTCGTCGCAACCAACGATGTGCGCTTTCTCAAACGCAGCGATTTTTTTGCGCACGAAGCGCGGGTTTGCATTCACGACGGGCGCGGGCTTTCGGACGCTGATCGGCCGCAGCTTTACAGCGAGGAGCAGTACCTCAAGAGCCCGGCCGAGATGGCCGAGCTGTTTTCCGACCTTCCCGAAGCGCTGGCCAACTCCGTCGAAATCGCGCGCCGCTGCAGTCTCAGTCTTGAGCTTGGCGAGACCTACCTGCCGGCTTTTCCGGTACCGGCAGGTCAAACCACCGATGAGTTTCTGCGCGCAGAGTCGCGGCGCGGGCTGGACAGGATTCTCGAAGATCGGACGGTGACGCCCACTGCCGTTGACCGACTGCCGGACAGGCAAGCCTATCTTGAACGGCTGGATCGCGAGCTGGACGTGATCTGTGAAATGGGCTTCCCGGGTTACTTCCTGATCGTTGCCGACTTCATTCGCTGGGCGAAGCAGGAAAAAATCCCGGTCGGGCCCGGGCGCGGTTCCGGCGCCGGCTCGCTGGTTGCCTACGCGCTCGGCATCACCGCGCTCGATCCCCTGGAGCACGATTTGCTCTTCGAGCGATTCCTGAATCCTGAACGCGTATCCATGCCGGACTTCGATATCGATTTCTGCATGGACGGTCGCGACCGCGTGATCGAGTACGTCGCCGAGCGCTATGGCCGCGAGAAGGTCTCGCAGATCATTACCTACGGCACGATGGCCGCCAAAGCCGTCATCCGTGACGCCGGACGCGTGCTTGGACACCCTTACGGCTTCGTCGACCGTATCGCCAAGCTCGTGCCGTTCGAGGTTGGGATGACCCTTGGCAAGGCCATGGAGCAGGAAAAAGAGCTCGCGGCTCTCTACGAAGAAGATGAGGCCGTTCGCGGCATCATCGATCTCGCGCGCTCCCTGGAAGGCCTGGTCAGAAACGCCGGCAAGCATGCCGGTGGTGTCGTCATCGCACCGGACCTGCTGACCGAATACACCCCGCTATATTGCGAAGACGGTGGTTCGAGTGCCGTGACCCAGCTCGACAAGGACGATGTCGAAGCGGTGGGGCTGGTGAAATTCGACTTCCTCGGCCTGCGTACGCTCACCATCATCGATCGTGCCGTACAGATCATTAACGGCCGCAACCCCGAGTCGCCGATCGACATCGACAACCTGCCGATGGATGACGCGGCGACCTTTGCACTACTCCAGGCCTGCGACACCACCGCGGTCTTCCAGCTCGAATCGCGCGGCATGCGCGATCTCGTCAAACGCCTGCAGCCCGACCAGTTTGACGATCTCGTGGCGCTCGTCGCCCTGTTTCGACCGGGACCGCTGCAGTCGGGGATGGTCGACGACTTCATCGCACGCAAGCATGGTGGAGACGACGACGATATCGATTACCTGCATCCGGAGCTCAAGCCGGCCCTGGAGCCGACCTATGGAGTCATCCTGTACCAGGAGCAGGTGATGCAGATTGCGCAGGTGCTGGCCGGTTACACGCTCGGCGGTGCCGACTTGCTGCGTCGTGCGATGGGCAAGAAGAAGCCTGAGGAGATGGCCAAGCAGCGGCAGATCTTCGTTACGGGGGCAACGGAACGCGGCGTCGAAGAGGGCACGGCAACCCACATCTTCGATCTTATGGAGAAGTTTGCCGGCTACGGCTTTAACAAATCGCATTCGGCCGCCTATGCCCTGTTGTCCTACCAGACGGCGTATCTGAAAGCGCATCATCCTGCGGCATTCATGTCTGCGGTCATGAGTACCGAGCTGGACAGTACCGATCGCCTGGTCGTCATCAAGGACGATTGCCGCCATATGGACATCCAGGTCGAGCCGCCCAGTGTCAACGAGTCGGAGTACCAGTTCAGCGTCGCGGGTCCCCGGGTCATTCGCTACGGACTCGGCGCGATCAAGGGCGTGGGTCGATCGGTGGTCGAGGCGGTAATCGACGAACGCGAAGCCAACGGCCCCTATCGATCCCTGACCGAATTCTGTCGCCGGGTGGATCTTGAAAAGGTAAACCGACGATCGCTCGAAGCTATGGTCAAGGCCGGCACGTTCGACGCATTCGGCATGAGCCGGCGAGGCCTGTCGCTGTTGCTGCCGGAAGCCGTCAAGAGCGCCGAACAGGAGGCACGGGCCAAAGCGGCCGGACAGAACGACATGTTCGGTCTGGCCGAAGCGGCGAGCGACGAGCCGGCAGCCGAAGCGATGCCGCACAACGACGTCATGGAGTGGAGCGAGGCCGAGTTCCTGGCTAATGAAAAGGATGC
Organism: uncultured Woeseiaceae bacterium; assembly: GCA_964522355.1. GTDB lineage: Bacteria > Pseudomonadota > Gammaproteobacteria > Steroidobacterales > Woeseiaceae > JBFGFX01. The sequence goes on from CAZFVT010000177.1 coordinate 3,269, forward strand.
CCTTGGCCTGTACCTGACCGGGCATCCCTTCGACACGGTCAGGCAGGATGCGGCCAGTTTCATCGATGCGCGGCTGGCAGACCTTGCGGCCGAGCCCAAACCCGAGGCGAACGGCAGCGAGCGGGGTTACGGGTATTCGCGGCGTGAGGTGACGGTAGCCGGTCTGATTGTCGATATCCGTAAACGGGGAAATCGGGTTACGGTGACCCTGGACGACGACAGTGGAAGACTGGAGGTTGCGCTCTTCAGCGAAGCGTTTGCCGAGTACCGGGATCTGCTGGGCAAGGATGAAATCGTCGTTGTTTCAGGCGGGCTGCGATACGACGAGTTCCTTGGCGGCTGGCAGGTCAATGCGAAAGAGGTGCAAAGCATAGACCGCCTTATTGAAAAGCGGGCTCAGAGCATGATCCTGTCGGTATCGCCGAACGGCCGCGGGCAACGACTGATATCTGACCTGCACGACGTCCTGCTGCCCTATCGCGAGGGGCATTGTGACGTCGCCGTGCAATATCGAGGGGCTGACGCTTCGGCCAAGTTGAGCCTTGGTCCGGAATGGAGTGTGAGGCCGAGTCGCGAATTGCGCGATAAGCTCTCGGAATTGCTGGGGAGAAATTCTGTGCGTCTGCTCTACACACCGGATCGGCGGTAGGGTAGAGTCCCGAGACTGCTTACCTGGAGACCCGGCGACCGTGCCACGGTCGTGATCAAATACGTCTATGGACCTGAAATTTCTCGAATTTGAGCAGCCCATTGCCGAGCTAGAGGCAAAAATCGAGGAGCTGCGCTTCGTCGATGACGACTCCGAGATCAACCTCTCGGAAGAGGTGTCTCGCCTCACGGAGAAGAAAGAGACGCTGACCCGGAACATATTCTCGAAGCTCTCGGCCTGGCAGATTGCGCAGATCGCGCGTCACCCGATGCGTCCCTACACGGCCGATTACCTCGCCGATATTGCACCCGACTTCCAGGAGCTGCACGGCGACCGGATGTACGCAGACGACCCGGCGATCATCGGCGGCATTGGCCGGATAAACGGTCGCTCGGTCATGTTCATCGGTCACCAGAAAGGGCGAGACACGAAGGAAAGGGTGCGCCGAAACTACGGCATGCCCAAGCCCGAGGGTTATCGCAAGGCGCAGCGGCTCATGCAGCTGGCTGAAAAGTTCAGCCTGCCGATCGTAACCTTTATCGACACGCCCGGCGCCTATCCCGGCGTCGGCGCCGAGGAGCGCGGTCAGAGCGAAGCCATCGCCCGCAGCCTTTACGTGATGGCACGCCTGAAGACGCCGATCATCAGCGTCGTCATCGGTGAAGGTGGTTCCGGCGGCGCACTGGCCATCGGTGTCGGTGACAGGGTTCTGATGCTCCAGTATGGGGTTTACTCGGTGATTTCGCCGGAGGGCTGCGCGTCGATTCTCTGGAAGAGCGCCGAAAAGGCCGAAGCCGCCGCCGATGCAATGCGCATTACCGCCGACAATCTCAAAGACTTCGGTCTGATCGACGAGGTGCTGCCAGAGCCGCTCGGTGCGGCCCACCGCGATCCGCGGCAGATGGCCGAGTCGATTCAGAACGCCCTCGCGACGCACCTCGATCAGCTTGAAAGCCAGCCCATCGAGCAGTTGCTGGACAACCGTCTTGAGCGCATCTCTGCCTACGGTCAGTTCAAAGACGCCTGATCGGGAGCCTCGCCCCGACGGGTCCCAACATCCCTATGGCGTTTGACGAGCAGCGCCTGCGCAATATTCTCCAGTCGATCTCGGCGACTGAAGGTCCACCCACGAGATTTGTCGTCGGCTTCAGCGGCGGTCTGGACTCGACGGCGTTGCTGCACGCGCTGGTCGACGCAGAGCTCGGCAGGCCGATTCTTGCGCTCCATGTGGATCACCAGCTACAGCCGGATTCCGATCAATGGCAACAACAGGCGCAGCGCGTGGCACAGCGTCTGGGGGTCGATTACAGGTCCATCAAGGCGCAGGTGAATACCGATAGCGGCGACGGTCCGGAGGCCGCCGCGCGAAATGCCCGTTATGCCGTGTTTCGCAGTCAGCTCGTCGATGGCGACTGGCTGCTTTGTGCCCAGCATCTCGATGACCAGGCAGAGACCCTGCTGCTCAACCTGCTGCGTGGAAGCGGCCCGCTGGGTCTGGCAGGCATGCCGTTAATTCGCCGGCTGGGCGCTGGCCACCTGGTACGGCCACTCCTCGACCTGAGCCGCGACGAGCTTGAGTCCTATGCCCGCGCGTCCGGTCTGACCTGGCTCTCGGATCCATCCAACGAGGATTCAGGGTTTGACCGCAACTACCTTCGCCATAAGGTCATTCCGGTCCTTCGTGAACGCTGGCCGGAGGCGAGCCGACGGCTCGCGCGCAGCGCCGAGCTGTCCGGTGACGCCCAGGCCCTGCTTGAGGATCTCGCGGTAAGCGACCTCGAGGCCGTTGCCGCGGTTAACCCGGCGCGGATTCGCCTCGATGCGCTCGCCGAACTCAGCGACCGGCGCCGCCGGAATCTCCTGAGGCACGCCTGTCGGGCTATCGGTTTGCCGGTACCCCCGGCCGACCGGCTGCAGACGCTCCTCGACACCATGCTCAGCGCCGCAGCCGATGCCGAACCGCTCGTCACCTGGGCCGGGGCTGAGGCGCGACGCTACCGCGGAGAGCTGTTCCTGCTGGCTGCGTCCGAGGCCGTCTTCGATGCCCCGGCCGGGTCGACCATCGGCCGGCTCGGGATCGGTGAGCCGCTGAGCCTCGGTCCGGGGCTGGGGCGGCTGTCGCTGGTGGCGACCGACGGCCACGGTATTCCGGCAGAACTGGCGGAGCAGGGCTTCGACGTCACCCGACGGCGCGGCGGCGAGTCCATTCGTATTCGCGCAGGCGGGCGCTCACAGAGGCTGAAGAAGCTCCTGCAGGCGGAGGGGTTGTTGCCGTGGATGCGCGATTTCGTACCACTGGTCGTCGCGGCGGACCAATTGATCGCCGTGGCAGATCTGTGGGTCAATGCCGACATCGCCACAACGCCGGGGTACAGGGTCGAATGGGCCGGCCGACCGGACCTGGTCTAGACGTCGGGCCGCATGCTTTTGATTGTCGCAGGCAGGTTGATCTGATACCGTTTTACCCCGTCTTTCAACAGCGACGGGTCATAATCCAAGCCCGCTCAGGAGTCAGCCTCCGGGGCGGCGCGAGGCCTGGAAAAACCACCGATGCCCCCTGGCCGATTGGCCGGAAAACGCGTCGGGTTTGTCCGGGCCTTTTGTTATTTCCCGCCCGTAAAACCGGTGATTTATCCGCATGACATCTTACGTATTCATTACGGGCGGTGTGGTTTCATCTCTTGGCAAGGGCATTACTTCTGCATGCCTGGGCGCCATTCTCGAATCGCGCGGCCTGTCGATCAGCATGATCAAGCTGGATCCGTACATCAACGTCGATCCGGGCACGATGAGCCCCTTCCAGCACGGCGAAGTCTTCGTGACGGCCGACGGGACCGAGACAGATCTCGATCTCGGGCACTACGAGCGATTCGTCAGGACCCGGACCGGCCGAAACAGCAACTTCACGACCGGCAGGATCTATGAGTCGGTCATTCGCAAGGGGCGGCGGGGCGACTACCTGGGGGCGACGGTACAGGTC
>CAZFVT010000178.1:0-6852 GCA_964522355.1 uncultured Woeseiaceae bacterium
GATTTAGGTTCCTGTGGGGTAACCCGTGAGAGTTCGAGTCTCTCCTTTCGCACCAAGTTGCCGAACATAAATAGCTGAAAATTAAACGAATAATTTGAACGGCGAGGCTTTGCAGTCTCGCCGAAACTCTATAACAGGTAATTGAAATCATGATGGTCACAGTCGAATCGACCGGCGCCCTGGAGCGGCGCATGCGGGTCGAGCTGCCGGCAGAGCGCATTGAGAAAGAAGTCGAGTCCCGCCTGAAGCGCGTTGGACGCACCGCGAAGATCAAGGGTTTTCGCCCGGGGAAGATACCGCCGAAAGTGGTCAAGCAGCACTATGGCGTGCAGATTCGTCAGGAAGTCCTGTCCGATCTGATGCAGAGAAGCTACTCCGACGCGGTCCTGCAGGAGAAGCTGAGCCCGGCCGGCAGCCCGACGATCGAGCCCGTGCCGTCCGACAAGTCCGCCGATTTCGCTTATGTCGCAACCTTCGAGATTCTCCCGGAAATCGAGCTCAAGGGCCTCGACAAGATCTCCGTCGAGCGGCCCGACGTCGAGATCTCTGAAGCCGACAAAGACGACATGATTGAGAGCCTCCGTGCACAGAAGGCGACCTGGGAAGCCGTCGATCGCAAGAGCGCGGAAGGGGATCGGGTCATCGTCGATTTTGACGGCAGCCTCAAAGGCGAACCCATTGAGGGCGGTAAGGGAAATGAGGTGCCGGTCGTTCTCGGCCAGGGCCAGATGCTGCCGGATTTCGAGAAAGGCCTGACGGGTGTTGCTGCCGGCGATGCCAAATCGATCAAGGTCAAGTTTCCGAAGGAATACCACGCAGAGGATCTGCAGGGAAAGAAGGTCGACTTCGAGATAACGGTTCACAAAGTCGAAGAGCAGGTCCTGCCGCCGCTGGATGACAGTCTCGCGGAGTCGTTCAACGTCGAGGAGGGTGGCCTGGAGCAGCTGCGCGTGGAGGTTGCCGAAAACATGGAACGCGAAGCCCGGCAGAAGATCAAAAACGATGTGCGGGAGCAGGCCATGTCGGCGATTCTGGACGCAAACCCGATCGATGTGCCTAATGCATTGATCCAGCAGGAATCCCGGAGCATGCAGGCCGAAGCGATGCGGCAAATGGGTCTCGAGGACCCGGCCATGGCACCGCCGGAAGAGAACTTCCGCGAAGCGGCAGAACGGCGGGTACGACTCGGTCTGCTGCTGCGCCAGTACATTACCGATCAGGAGATCACGGTTGATTCTGACCGGGTCCGGACCCATCTGGAGGAGATGTGTGCCGGCTACGAAAACGCCGACGAGATGGTTGCGTCGTACATGAGCAACCCGCAGGTTATCCAGCAGATCGAGCCGATCGTCATCGAGGAGCAGGCGCTGGAAAGCCTGATTGCCAATGGTAAGGAAAGCACCAAGCAGGTCGGGTTCAAGGACTACATGAACCCGCCCGCACAATAACCCAGAAATCTGACACAGGATCGCGATAACACCATGACCCCTTCAGCATTGAACCTGGTTCCGATGGTCGTCGAACAAACGGCCCGCGGAGAACGTTCCTATGACATCTATTCTCGACTGCTCAAAGAGCGTGTCGTGTTTATCGTTGGCCCGGTCGAGGACCACATGGCGAACCTCGTGGTCGCGCAGCTGCTGTTCCTGGAATCTGAAAATCCGGACAAGGACATCCACCTGTACATCAACTCACCGGGTGGTGTCGTGACGGCCGGACTGTCGATCTACGACACGATGCAGTACATCAACTGCGACGTGAGCACGATCTGCTGCGGTCAGGCAGCGAGCATGGGCGCGCTGCTGCTTGCTGGCGGAACGGAAGGCAAACGCTTCGCGCTGCCTCACTCACGCATCATGGTCCACCAGCCGAGTGCCGGCTACCAGGGGCAGGCGACGGATATCGATATCCACGCCCGCGAAGTTCTGGATCTCAAGGATCGTCTGAACCGGATCATGGCGAAACACACCGGTCAGAAGGTCGATACGATAAAGAACGACCTGGAGCGCGATCGGTTCATGAGCGCTGAGGACGCCGTAAGCTACGGCCTGATTGACACGGTTCTGGCCCATCGCCAGGAACTGGCGACGCCGGGCGAAAATGCCGAAAGCTAGAGTTTTTCGGGGGCAAATCGGCCGCATCGGCGGACTGTGAGATGGCGCTTTGCACCCCTGATAGGCACATGTTATACAGGGATTGCAGTCTATTAGACTCAGTCCAGAAGAATGAGAGGCCGAAACAGTAATGAGTGACGATTCCCGCAGCAAGAACGAAGACGGAAAGCTGCTTTACTGTTCGTTTTGCGGCAAAAGCCAGCACGAAGTCCGCAAGCTGATTGCCGGCCCTTCGGTATTTATCTGCGACGAGTGCGTCGAGCTCTGTAACGACATCATTCGTGAAGAGCTCGAAGAGAGCAGTGAGTCCGGTCGAGACTCGCTGCCGAAGCCGCACGAGATCAAGGAAGTCCTGGACGAATACGTCATCGGCCAGCAGCGTGCCAAGAAGGTACTGTCTGTTGCTGTCTACAACCATTACAAGCGCCTCGAAGATCGCCTCGGCGAACGCAGCAAGGACGATATCGAGCTCGCCAAGAGCAACATCCTGCTGATCGGCCCGACCGGCTGCGGCAAGACCTTGCTTGCGGAGACGCTGGCCCGGCTGCTGAACGTGCCGTTCACGATCGCCGATGCGACGACGCTAACCGAAGCAGGCTACGTCGGTGAGGATGTCGAGAACATCATTCAGAAGCTGCTGCAGAAGTGCGACTACGACGTCGAGAAGGCGCAGACGGGCATTGTTTACATCGACGAGATCGACAAGGTTTCGCGCAAGTCCGACAACCCCTCCATCACTCGCGACGTGTCTGGCGAAGGCGTCCAGCAGGCGCTGCTTAAGCTGATGGAAGGCACCACCGCCTCGGTTCCGCCGCAGGGCGGACGGAAACACCCGCAGCAGGAGTTCCTGCAGGTAGATACCGGCAACATCCTGTTCATTTGTGGTGGCGCGTTCGCCGGGCTCGAGAAGATTATTCTCAATCGCTCGTCAAAGAGCGGCATTGGCTTCGTCGCCGACGTCAAGACCCAGGAAGAAGAGTTGAAGATCGGCGAGCTGCTGCACGACGTGGAGCCCGAAGATCTGATCCGATATGGCCTCATCCCCGAGTTCGTCGGCCGCTTGCCGGTAGTCGCAACCCTGGAAGAGCTCGACGAGTCGGCGCTTGTCAGCATCCTGCAGGAGCCGCGAAATGCGCTTACGAAGCAGTATCGCAAGCTCTTTGACATGGAAGGCGTCGAACTGGAGTTTCGTGAGGACGCGCTGCGTGCCGTCGCTCAGCGGGCGATGAAGCGGAAGACCGGCGCCCGTGGCCTGCGGACGATCCTTGAGAACGTTCTGCTCGACACAATGTACGACCTGCCGTCCAGTGAGACGGCCAAGAAGGTCGTTGTCGACGAGTCGGTCGTCGCCGGCGAGACCAAGCCCTACGTTATCTACGAGTCTGACGAGTCGCCGACGGTCAACCTCGAGCAGAAACCAACGGGGTCGGACTGACGTTCTGCAGGACGCCGAGTCCGCCCTTCAGTCTGCGGGTTCCCCGTCCCCAATCGTCGCCGACGGTTTGCGTTCCCGGCCAGTCCGCCTTATACCCGCGAAACGCTCCGTCCCGACCGGGCAACACCGGTTCAATCGTCAAAAGCCGACGCCAGTTCGCGTTTTCGCGCTTGATTTCCCGCAGATTGGACACATGTTTGCCCTACGCAGCAGGACTGCCAGAAAGACCCCGACCGCCAAGGCTCCGGCCTCGCCCTCATTTCGCTTCAAAGGATAAAGCCCTTGTCTCAAGACGACCTTGAAAACCCGACTGAACTCGATATCGAAGACACGGTGAATGAGCCGGGCGCCATACCGGTATTGCCGCTGCGCGACGTTGTCGTGTACCCGCACATGGTCATTCCGCTCTTCGTCGGCCGTGAGAAGTCCATCGTAGCGCTGGACCGCGCGATGAATGCGGGCAAGCGAATCCTGCTCGTGGCCCAGCAGACGGCGGATCTCGACGATCCGGAGCCGGAGGACCTTTATGAGGTGGGTACGGTTGCGACTATCCTGCAGCTTCTCAAGCTGCCTGACGGCACCGTCAAGGTACTGGTTGAGGGGAGCGAGCGAGCCAAGGTCGAGAACTTATACGTCGTTGATCATTTTGCCGCGGACATCACGCCGCTGGCCGACGAGGACCGCCACGACGAACGGGAAGTGGACGTACTGGTCCGCTCTATCGTTTCGCAGTTCGAGCAGTACGTAAAACTGAACAAGAAAATTCCGCCGGAGATTCTGACGTCGCTGTCAGGTATCGATGAATCCGGTCGGCTCGCCGATACCGTTGCCGCTCACATGGCGCTCAAGCTCTCCGAGAAGCAGCGCATCCTCGAGATTCGTGACGTTAAAGAGCGCCTCGAACAGATTCTCGGCATCATCGAAGGTGAAATCGATGTGCTGCAGATCGAGAAGCGTATCCGAGGTCGAGTCAAGCAGCAGATGGAGAAAAGCCAGCGCGAGTACTACCTCAACGAGCAAATGAAGGCGATCCAGAAAGAGCTCGGCGAGATGGAAGACGCGCCCAATGAGCTCCAGGACCTGGAGGCCCGCATCGAGAAGGCTGGCATGCCGAAAGATGCGAAGGAAAAGGCGGTTTCCGAGCTCAACAAACTGAAGCTGATGTCGCCGATGTCGGCCGAAGCCACGGTCGTTCGGAATTACGTCGACTGGCTGGTCAAGGCACCGTGGAAGAAGCGCAGCAAGGTTATTCGCGATCTCACGCGAGCGGAGACGGTGCTCGAGGAAGATCACTACGGGCTTGAGAAGGTCAAGGAGCGGATTCTTGAGTATCTCGCCGTTCAGCAGCGCGTGAAGCGTCTCAAGGGGCCTATTCTCTGTCTCGTTGGCCCCCCGGGTGTCGGCAAGACGTCACTGGGCCAGTCAATCGCTCGTTCGACGAATCGCAAGTTTGTCCGCATGTCGCTGGGTGGCGTACGTGATGAAGCCGAGATACGCGGGCATCGTCGTACCTACATCGGTTCCATGCCCGGAAAGATCATCCAGAACCTGTCGAAGACCGGCGTTAGAAACCCGCTGTTCCTGCTCGACGAGATTGACAAGATGGCGATGGATTTCCGCGGCGATCCGTCTTCGGCGCTGCTCGAAGTGCTGGACCCGGAGCAGAACTCCACGTTCGTCGACCACTATCTTGAGGTGGACTTCGACCTGTCAGACGTCATGTTCGTTTGCACCGCCAACAGCCTGAACATCCCGGCGCCGTTGCTCGATCGTATGGAGGTCATTCGCATCCCGGGTTACACCGAGGATGAAAAGCTCAACATCGCGCAGCGCTACCTGGTGCCCAAGCAGATGAAGGAAAACGGGCTGAAGGAAAACGAACTGGCCATCACGCGCGCAGCAGTGCTCGACATTATCCAGCACTACACGCGAGAGGCCGGTGTGCGCAGCCTGGAGCGTGAGATTTCCAAGCTTTGCCGCAAGGTGGTCAAGGACCTGCTCCTGAAGCCGCGCGACGGCACGGTCAAGGTTTCGCCGAAGCAGTTGGAGAAATACCTCGGTGTGCGTCGCTACCGGTACGGCAAGGCTGAAGAAAACGATCAGGTCGGGCAGGTCACCGGCCTTGCCTGGACCGAGGTCGGCGGCGAGCTGCTGTCGATCGAATCGGCGGTGGTACCCGGCAAAGGAAAGCTCACCCACACCGGAAAACTCGGTGATGTCATGACCGAGTCAATTCAGGCAGCAATGACCGTGGTTCGCAGCCGAGCCGGCGTGCTCGGCATCGATGAGGAGTTCCACCAGAAGTACGACGTGCACGTTCACGTCCCGGAAGGCGCGACGCCGAAGGACGGTCCGAGTGCGGGTGTTGGTATGTGTACGGCCCTGGTATCGGCTTTAACCGAGGTGCCCGTCAGAAGCGATGTGGCGATGACCGGAGAGATCACGCTTCGCGGTGAGGTCCTGCCCATCGGCGGTCTCAAGGAGAAGCTGCTGGCCGCACACCGCGGTGGCATCGAGAAGGTGCTCATACCGCAGGAGAACGAGAAAGACCTTGCCGAAATTCCGAAGAACATCAAAGACAAACTGACGATTGTTCCGGTGAAATGGATCGACGAAGTCTTCGAGCACGCGCTGGTCCATATGCCGGTTCCGGAGGCCGGTTCGACGGACAAGAAGAAGTCTAAATCCAGTCCTTCGGATAAGGGCAAAGGCGCTGAAACCGTTCTGCCGCACTGATTTCCCCCGTATCCCGTGATCCGTCCTTTGTTGACGCTATGCCGGGCGCTTGGTATAGACTACCGCGAGTTCCGGCTGGCCAGCGTTTGCAGGCCGATGGAACATGCATCGACGCTTGGGCTCGAGCTGTCGTGACTAATGCAAAAAGGGGTCAGCAATCGTCCTCACGTTTGCTCTGGGGCGATCACGGGGATGCGATCGGAGTTACCTCCACGCATTTGACACATCTCAATTTGAAAAAGGTGACTGCATGAACAAGGGAGAACTCATTGACGCGGTAGCGGCATCGGCCGGACTTTCACGGGCAGATGCTACGAAAGCGGTCGACGCGGTGCTCGACAACGTTACGCGCACGCTTGCCGGCGGCGACACGGTCTCGCTGGTTGGCTTCGGAACCTTCTCTGTCAAGTCGCGTGCAGCACGCACTGGACGTAACCCACGCACGGGTGAACCGATCCAGATTGCTGCTTCCAAAGTTCCTGGATTCAAGGCTGGCAAAGCCCTGAAGGATGCCGTAAACTAGCGCGCCCTTCGGGACCGGAGTCGCAAAATCCGCATAACCATGCG
>CAZFVT010000179.1:0-6814 GCA_964522355.1 uncultured Woeseiaceae bacterium
CCCTGGATCTTGATGTCCATCTGCAGGGCGGTAATGCCGTCCTCGGAGCCTGCGACCTTGAAATCCATGTCGCCAAGATGATCCTCGTCACCGAGGATGTCGGTCAGGACCGCGAACTTGTCGCCGTCCTTAACGAGCCCCATCGCCACACCGGCAACCGGTGCCTTCGTCGGTACGCCGGCATCCATCAGCGCGAGGCTGGTGCCGCAAACCGACGCCATGGAGCTGGAGCCGTTGGACTCGGTGATTTCTGAAACCACGCGAATGACGTACGGGAACTCCTCGTCGCTCGGCATAACGGCCTGGATACCGCGCTTGGCCAGCTTGCCGTGACCGATTTCGCGGCGTTTCGGCGATCCGACAAAGCCCGTCTCGCCCACGCAGAACGGCGGGAAGTTGTAGTGCAGCATGAAGGGCTCTTTCCGCTCGCCTTCAATCGCATCAATGATCTGGGCGTCGCGACCGGTGCCAAGCGTCGTTACGACAATTGCCTGGGTTTCGCCGCGGGTAAAGATAGCCGAGCCGTGGGTTCGGGGCAGTACGCCGACCTTTACGTCGATCGGTCGAACCGTCCGGGTGTCACGACCGTCGATGCGCGGTTCGCCGTCGAGCACGCGGCCGCGAACAACCGACTTCTCAAGGGCGGACAACGCACCGCGAACTTCGTCTTCGGCCCACTGCGGCTCATCGCCAACAACGATCGCCTCGACGGCAGCCGATTTCGCATCGCCCACTGCGGCCTGACGCTCCATCTTGTCGGTGATCTGGTAAGCAGCGGTCAGGGAATCCCGCGCAGCGTCGGCAACAGCGGACTGCAGCGCTTCATCAACGGCCGGTGCCTGCCAGTCCCAGGCGGGTTTGCCCACTTCCGCGGCCAGCTCGTTGATCGCCTCGATCGCTGCCTGCATCTGCTCGTGACCGAACATGACGGCGCCGAGCATGACGTCTTCAGGCAGGCTGTCAGCTTCAGACTCCACCATCAGCACGGCATCTTTGGTACCGGCAACGACGAGGTCGAGGTCCGAGTCAGCCAGCGCAGCGGCGCCAGGGTTAAGAATGTATTCACCGTTGCTGTAACCCACCTTGGCCGCACCGATCGGTCCGGCGAACGGCATGCCGGAAATCGCCAGTGCGGCGGAGGCACCAATCAACGCCGGAATGTCGGGATCCACATCCGGATTCAGCGAGACCACGGTCGCGATGACCTGGACTTCGTTTTTGAATCCTTTGGGAAACAGCGGACGGATCGGTCGGTCGATCAATCGTGAGGTCAGCGTTTCTTTTTCGCTCGGCCGGCCTTCGCGCTTGAAGAAGCCGCCCGGGATCTTGCCCGCGGCGTAGGTCTTTTCCTGGTAGTTCACCGTCAGCGGGAAGAAATCGCGACCCGGATCGGCGGCCTTGCGGCCTACGGCCGTTACCAGGACAACGGTTTCTGCCATGTCGACGAGTACGGCGCCGTCTGCCTGACGGGCAACGCCGCCAGTCTCAATACTTACCTTGTGTTCCCCGTACTGGAACGTCTTGTTTACTATGTTCACGTCTTTTCTCTGAATATTCTGGTGTGACACGCAAAAGCAGCCGCTACCCGTCTCAGGGCCGACTGCTTTTTCATTTACATGAATGCGTGCCTGGGAATGAAACTATCGGCGTAGACCGAGTCGCGAAATCAGCTCGCGATAGCGGTCGTGATCACGGTCTTTCAGGTAGTCGAGCAGCTTGCGCCGCTTGTTTACCAGCTTGAGAAGACCCTGCCGGGAATGGTGATCTTTCTTATGGTCAGCGAAGTGATCGGTCAATTCCGTGATTCGCTTGGTCAACAGCGCGACCTGCACCTCCGGAGAACCGGTATCGGCTTCCGCTCGTGCGTATTCCTTGATGATGCTGCTTTTTGCTTCACTTGACAGTGACATGTCGTATTACTCTCTATTCGTTTCTTGGCCCTTTTTAGGAGGCGCGTATTCTAGCGGTTCCCAGACCTAAGTCATAGCCCAAAATCAAAAAAAAGTCAGAACTTCCCGTCGCTTACGTCAACCCTGCAAATGGAAGACGCGGCGCGGCGAAAGTTCACCATGAGGCCCGCTTTCAGCGATGCCCAGAAACCGCGACTGCGGTCCATACACCCTTACCAGCCCTGAGCTGACCCGCGCCGGACCGACCGCCTGGCCGTTCAGAAACCGGGTCATTTCCGGCTCTGAGACGATGGCCTGATCCAGCCCGTCCAGCGCCCGGTCCACCGGCAGGAGTGCCCGGACGAGGCCTTCCCTGCCCTCGGCCGCAAGCGTTTCTGCATCGGCGAGGCTGATCATGTCTTTCGCGGCAAAATCGCCGACCGTCTCTCGATGCAGGTTGGCTGTGAACGCCACGGTGCCGGCGGCAGCCGCGATGTCCTCAACCAGGGTTCTCACGTAGGTGCCTTTTGAGCAGCGAACGCGAAACACCAGGCGGTTGGCGTGGCTTTCGAGCAGCGTGATCGCATGGATCGTCACCGGCCGCGGCTCACGCTCAACCGTTTTCCCTTCCCGGGCAAGCTCATAGAGCCGCTTGCCCTCTTTTTTCAGCGCCGAATACATCGGCGGAACCTGTTCGATGTTGCCGACGAACCGGTCGAGGACCTGTCGCCACTCGTCCGCGGTCAGCGCCGGCACGTCGGCTTCACGAATGACCGTGCCGTCGGCATCGCCGGTATCGGTCGCCGCGCCAAGCCGGGCGACGACCCGGTAAGCCTTGTCGGCGTCCAGCAGGAAGGCACAGACCTTGGTCGCCTCACCAAAGCACAGCGGCAGCATGCCGGTAGCCGCCGGATCCAGGCTGCCGGTATGACCAGCCTTCCGCACGCCCAGCAGGCGCTTGACCTTTTGCAGCGCGCCGTTGGACGTGATGCCTGCCGGCTTGTTCAGCAACAGCAACCCGTCTACCGGGTTCTGGTCCCGTTTCCTGCCTCTCGCCGCCACGGGCTCATTCCTGCCCGTCGGCGTCTGAAGAACGATTCGCGTCGTCTATCAGTCGACTGATTTCCACCGCATGGGCCACGCTGTCATCGTGAATGAAACGTAGCTCCGGCACCTTCCGGATCTGCAGAGCGCCGCCCAGCTTGCTGCGCAGGAAGCCCGCCGCTCGTGCCAGGCCCTCACCGGCCTCAGCGGGCTCGGCGCTCGGGTCCATCAGGCTGAAATAGACCCGGGCAACGCTGAGATCGCGAGCCAGTTCAATCGCCGTCAGCGATACACCTGCAACGCGCGGATCCTTGCTGTCGAAGCGCAGCAGCTCATTCAAGGTCCGCAGCATCTGCGACTGGAGTCGCTGGTTTCGCGAAAATTCACGCGGCATGGCTCTGACCCAAAGACGTCGTCGTGCGAACCGATCAGTCGATCGTTCGGGCGACTTCCATACGCTCGTAGCATTCGATCTGGTCGCCGGCTTTCACGTCGTTGTAGTTCTTGACGCCGATACCGCACTCGGTACCGGAACGCACTTCATTAACGTCGTCCTTGAAGCGTCTCAGCGATTCCAGCTCACCTTCGTAAATCACGACGTTGTCGCGAAGCACGCGGATCGGATTCGAGCGTTTCACGTAGCCCTCTGAAACCATGCAGCCGGCGATGTTGCCCAGCTTCGGCGAGGTGAACACCTCGCGAACCTCGGCAATACCCACGATGTTTTCGCGAATCTCCGGTGACAGCAGACCGCTGAGCGCCGCTTTCACGTCATCGATGGCCTCATAGATGATGCTGTAGTAGCGAATGTCGACACCGGACTCCTTGATGGCGGCTCTCGCGGCGCCGTCGGCGCGCACGTTGAAGCCGAGGATGACCGCCTTGGACGCTGCGGCGAGCACCGCGTCCGACTCGGTGATACCACCGACGCCAGAGCTCACGACGTTCACCTTGACCTCGTCGGTCGACAGTTTCATCAGGGAATCGCGCAGTGCCTCGACGCTGCCGTGCACGTCGCCCTTGATGATCAGCGGCACGACCTTGGCTTCTTCCGAGGTCATCTGACTGAACATTTCCTCGAGCTTCGATGCCTGCTGCTGGGCAAGCTTCGACTCGCGAGCCTTCGACTGCCGGAACTCGGCCGCTTCCCTCGCCTTGCGCTCGTTCTTGACGACCAGGAAGTCATCACCGGCCGTCGGCGTATTCGACAGCCCGAGTACAACCGCCGGCGTTGACGGCCCGGCCTTATCGATGGATTCGCCCAGCTCGTTAAACATGTTACGAACGCGTCCATACTCTTCGCCGGCGATGATCATGTCGCCCTGCTTGAGCTCACCACCCTGAACGAGGACTGTCGCCACCGCACCGCGGCCTTTCTCGAGGCTGGACTCGATCACGAGACCCTTGGCCGGACCTTTGTCGACGGCCTTCAGATCCATGACGTCCGCCTGCAGAAGAATCGCCTCCAGCAGGGAATCAACGCCCTCGCCCGTCATCGCCGAGACGTTGACGAACAGGTGATCACCACCCCAGTCCTCGGAAATCACTTCGTGCTGCGAAAGCTCGTTGCGTACCCGATCAACGTCGGCGTTTTCGCGGTCAATCTTGTTGACGGCCACAACCAGCGGCACCTCGGCTGCCCGCGAGTGCTCGATAGCCTCGATAGTCTGAGGCATCACGCCATCATCTGCCGCGACGACCAGGATGACGATGTCCGTTGCCTGGGCACCGCGTGCTCGCATCGCCGTGAACGCTGCGTGTCCCGGGGTGTCGAGGAAGGTGACGTCGCCCTTTTCCGTCTGGACGCGGTAGGCGCCAATGTGCTGGGTGATGCCGCCTGCCTCGTCGTCCACCACCTTGGTGCGACGAATGTAGTCCAGCAGTGAGGTTTTGCCGTGGTCGACGTGGCCCATGATGGTCACGACGGGCGCGCGAGAGACCTCGTCGCCTTCGAGTTTCACCTCATCGGCGAGCAGGTCTTCATCGACGTCCATACCGGCGACCGGCTTGGGCGTGTGGCCCAGCTCTTCAACGACGAGTGTCGCCGTGTCCTGGTCGATGACCTGGTTGATGGTGACCATTGCGCCCATGTTGAAGAGCGCCTTGACCACCTCATTGCCCTTGACAGCCATGCGCTGTGCAAGCTCGGAAACCGCAATGCTCTCCGGGATCTCGACTTCGCGAATAACAGGCGCCGTCGGCCGCTCGAAACCGTGCTGACCATCGGAACTGATCGACACGCTGCGTCGACGCGGCGGTGACTTGCGCTTGCGGCGCCCGCTTTTGTCGCCTGCGACGTGCAGCTCCTTGCGACCGTAGCGCGTTTCCTGCGCTTTCGGCTTTTTCTTGTCCTTTTCCTTGGCGCGGCTCGCCCGTGCTTCGGCTTCGGCCCGTTCCTGGCGGGCTTTCTCTTCCGCCGCAGCCGCGGCTACGCGCTCTGCTTCTACGCGAGCTTCGTCTTCGGCCTGCTTTTTCGCCTCGAGCTCGCGCTCACGCTCCTGCTCTTCCAGCCGTGCTGCCTCTTCCTTCTCGGCACGCACTCGCTCCTGCTCGCGCTTTTCAGCCTCGACCCGCTCCTGCTCTTCGCGGCGCTGCTGGTCTAGCGCTTCCTGCTCTTCCTGTGCCTGCTTCTCGAGCACGTCACGTTTGATATAGGTCCGCTTGCGGCGAACCTCGACGTTAACGGTGCGCGACCGGCCCTGGGCGCCGGAGAGCTTGAGCTCCGACTGCGATTTGCGCTTCAGCGTGATGCGTCGCGGAGCACCGGGCTCGGCCGACGCTTCCTGCTGGCCATGACTGCGACGCAGGTGCGTCAGCAGCTCGAGCTTTGCATCTTCGCTGATCGTATCGTCGGACCCGGACACCTTGATGCCTGCCTCATCGAGTTGAGACAAGAGCTTGTCCACGGGGACCTTCAACACTTCAGCGAATTGTGCAACTGTGACGTCAGCCATCTAGGTACTCCACTTATGCCTTAAGCCGATTGCTCGGCCTCGAACCAGTGCGCGCGCGCTTTCATAATCAGTGCAGCCGCCGCTTCCTCGTCCATTTCATTAATTTCCAGCAGGTCATCGGTCGCGAGCTCTGCAAGGTCTTCGCGGGTGACGACGCCCTGGCTTGCCAGCTTGAAGGCCAGACCGCGATCCATACCTTCGAGCTCCAGCAGATCTTCAGCCGGTTCGGCCTCATCGATCTTCTCTTCCTGCACGATCGCCTGAGTCAGCAACACGTCGCGTGCACGGTTGCGCAGTTCGTTGACGATGTCTTCATCAAATTCCTCGATCTGCAGCAGTTCAGACTGCGGAACGTAGGCGACTTCCTCGACCGTCGAGAATCCTTCCTGCACCAGGATCAGGCCGATTTCCTCGTCGACGTCGAGCTGCTTGGAGAACATCTCGATCAGTTGGCGCTGCTCGGACTCGCTCTTCTCTTCGGCGTCGCTCTCGGTCATGACGTTGAGCTCCCAACCTGAGAGTTCACTTGCCAGGCGGATGTTCTGGCCGCCTCGACCAATCGCCTGCGAGAGCCGCTCTTCCTCGACCGCGATGTCCATGCTGTGCGCGTCCTCGTCCATCACGATCGACACGACCTCCGCAGGAGACATGGCGTTTACGACGAACTGCGCCGGGTTGTCGTCCCAGAGAATGATGTCGACACGCTCGCCGGCCAGCTCATTGGAAACGGCCTGGACGCGTGAGCCACGCATACCGACGCAGGCACCGACCGGGTCAATGCGATTGTCGTTGCTCTTGACGGCGATCTTGGCGCGCAGTCCGGGATCCCGGGCAGCACCGAGAATGTCGATGAGACCCTGTCCCACTTCCGGCACTTCGATCTTGAACAGCTCGATCAGGAACTGGGGCGAGGTGCGGGTCATGAAG
>CAZFVT010000180.1:0-6805 GCA_964522355.1 uncultured Woeseiaceae bacterium
GTCAGAAGCCGAGGGTTCTTCTTCAACCAGCGCTCGAGACGTTCCTCGGACCAGCTCGCCCGGAATCCCTCGTCGGACAGTCTACGCAAGGCGGCGACTTTGCCGGTTGCCAGCGCCTCCCGGTACGCCTCGAACGTGGCCTGCCAGGCCTCTTCACCGATCGGCGGCAGGATGCCGGTGATCGGGCGCCAGTCCACCATGGACAGGCCGGAACCCGTGAGCCGCGTGACGCCGCCCAGCATCACCATCGCGAACACCAGGGCGCAGCAGATCAGCAGCCAGCGGGCTACGGCGCGGTCTTTAGGGGGCGAGTCGGACAGGGTGGCAGCGGTCATGTCGAGCGGTTAATTCAGGGGTGATCGGGAGGAGCATCTTAGCAAGCCCGGGACAGTCCGGTAAGCGCCTCGAAGCTTGTGAAACGCTGATGGTTTGATGCTCTCGAGCGCCGTTGGTTCAGTCAAGATGATCGAGCGGCAGGGCCGTCGTGTACTTGATGGTCTCCATGCTGAAGCTGGAGCTCACGTCATACAGGTCGACCTTGGAAATCATCTCCTTGTACATGTCGTCGTAGCTCTGCATGTCGGGCACGACAGCGCGAATCAGGTAGTCCACGTTCCCCGCGAGACGATGGACCTCCATGACGTTGGGCATATTGGTCACCATATTATGAAAGCCGGCGAACCAGTCCGCCGTGTGCTCGTGGGTACGGATTGCCGAGTACACCGTCAGATCAAGGCCCAGCTTCTCCTGGTTAAGGAGCGTAACCCTCGCGCCGATAATGCCGTCCTCTTCCAGCGCCTGAATTCGTCGCCAGCAGGCAGACTTTGACATGCCGATACGCTCGGCAAGTTCGGCGACGGTCAGGTCGGCGTCGCCCTGGAGGGCATTCAGAATGGCTTTGTCTTTGGCGTCCATGATTGGTCCCGGAGAATGGCAGGAAGGCATTTTGTTGTGGCGTTACCGGCACTCTACACATCGCAGCGGCAAAGTGCCGCCGCGGCGGCCCGCCGACATGTTAGGCTTCCGTCGCGCTCGGTGAAGAGCGGCGGAAAACGAGCCAAAGGTGCGTCTCAGTAACTGTTATCGAACCCGGGATTTTCGGGAGTTGGCCCGACAGAGGCTTCCGGCGCCGCTGTTTCACTACATCGACGGCGGCGCTGACGATGAAGTGACGCTCGGTCGCAACACCGAGGCATTCGACAGCGTTGATCTCGTGCCCAACGTGCTCGCCGGGGTCGACAAGGTCGACCTCAGCACCCGGGTCCTTGGCCAGTCACTCAAGCTGCCGCTCTTCTTCTCGCCCACCGCCATGCAGCGCCTTTTTCACCATGAAGGCGAGCACGCCATAGCGCGAGTCGCAGAGCGGCACGGCACCCTGTTTGGCGTCTCAACCATCGGCACGCGCAGCATCGAAGAGCTTGGCGCGATGACCGAGTCGCCGAAACTCTTCCAGATTTACGTACACAACGACGAGGGCATCACGCGTGACCTCATCGCTCGCTGCAAGGCGGCGAACTTCAATGCCCTGGCGCTGACTGTCGACACGATCGTCGCCGGCAATCGCGAACGCGATTATCTGACGGGCATGACTACGCCACCTCGACTGACCCTGCGATCGCTGGCCAGTTTTGCCGCCCACCCCCGCTGGAGCCTGAACTACCTGCTGCGCGAGCGTTTCGATTTGCCGAACGTCTCGCCCTATCTCGCGGCCGGATCGAGCGTGTCTTCCTCCATCGTCGACTACCTCAACGATCAGCTCAGACGCTCAATCAGCTGGGACGATGCCGCAAATATGGTTGAGGCCTGGGGTGGACCGTTTGCGCTCAAGGGCGTGATGTCGGTGGACGATGCGCGCCGCGCCGTGGAAATAGGCGCCAGCGCAATCATGATCTCCAATCACGGCGGCAGGCAGCTCGACGGTTCGCGCGCGCCGTTTGACCAGCTTCAGGCGATTGTCGATGCCGTGGGCGGTCAGATCGAGATCATTGTGGATGGCGGCATTCGGCGCGGCACACACGTGCTCAAGGCCCTGGCGCTCGGCGCTACCGCCTGCTCAGGGGGGCGTTTTTATCTTTACGCCCTGGCGGGCGCCGGTACGGCCGGCGTCGATCGCGCCCTGACCCTGCTCAAGTCAGAGCTGGAGCGCGACATGCTGCTCATGGGCTGCAACCAACTCGAACAACTAAACCCGGCCATGATTGCGGCGCGACCCGCGACGCCGGTATCCGGAGAAAGCCATTGAAAACCTTTGATCCGCGCTCACCCGGCTGGTGGGGCGGGATAGTCCTGGCCTGCGTGGTTTCCTTTGCGGCCGGGATCGCCGCCAATTTCGTCGGCGAGACCGTGCTCGGCTTCGAGCGATCTCCGGTCAGTGACATCATGATGGCGATCATTATCGGCATGGTCATCGCCAACACGTTGCCGCTGCCGGAGGCCATCGGCGGCGGCCTGAAGTTCTGCGCCAGCACCGTCCTGCGCATCGGCATCATGCTGCTCGGAATCCGCCTGAGCCTGTTCGGTGCCGGCAAGTTCACCCTGGTGGCGCTGCCTTTCGTCATTGCTGCGATTGCTATTGGACTCACAACGGTCGGCCTGCTCGGGCGATCCATCGGGCTGTCACGACAGCTTTCCGGACTGATTGCCGTCGGCACCAGCATCTGCGGCGCCACGGCCATCGTTGCTACCGCGCCGCTCATCAAGGCGCGAGAGGCGGAGGTCAGCTATGCCATCGCCTGCATCACGGTGTTCGGGCTGGCCGCCATGTTTGCCTACCCGCTGCTCGCGCACGCGTTGTTCGAGACGCAGCCGGCGCTGGCCGGGCTGTTCCTCGGCACTTCCATTCACGAAACGGCGCAAGTCGCCGGCGCCGGGCTCATGTACCAGGACCAGTACGGCGCACCGGAGGCGCTGGACATCGCGACGGTGACCAAGCTCGTGAGAAATCTCTGCATGATTGCCGTGATCCCGCTGGTCGGCGTTTTGTATGCCGCGGATCGACGCAGCCATACCGAAGAAGGCGTTAGCTGGCTGAAGATGATTCCCTGGTTCATCATCGGTTTCGCCTTGATGTCGACCCTGAGAACGGTTGGCGACATGGGCGACCGTGCGTTCGGCGTGCTCGATGCCGAGTCGTGGAATCAGCTAACGCGATTGCTCCGCTCCGCCGCCGAGGAGTGCCTGCTCGTGGCGATGGCGGCCGTTGGCCTGACCTCCCTGTTTGCCGGCATGCGTTCGATCGGGCTAAAACCCTTTGCGCTCGGACTGTTCGCGGCGTTGCTGATCGGTGCGGTCAGCCTGATCACGATATCGCTGTTCGCTGAGCCGCTGATCAGCATGGCAGGGATTAGCTAGGAGGATCGGCTAGGGGCATCAGCCCGGCTGCATAATCCCGTCGTCGTCGTTCTTGATCAGGTCGAGAACGATAGAGGTCGATGCGTCTGTAACCCCCGGCAGTTTCAGTATCTTGTCCTCGACGAAGCGTCCATAGGCCCTGACGTCGGTCGCGATGACGCGGAGCAGGAAGTCGATGTCGCCGGTCATCATTCGGCAGCTGCGCACCTCCGGGTAGCTGGCGATCGCCCGGCGAAACTCGAGCGCACTCTTGACGTCATGTCGCTCGACGCGCACCGACAGGTAGGCCTCGATGTCATAGCCAAGAGCCCTGGGGTCGACGGTCGCGCTGAACCCGGTAATCACACCTTCGTCCTCCAGCGATTGCACGCGGCGCTGACAGGCCGAGGCGGACAAATTGACCTTCTCGCTTAGCTCAACCCATGAAATTCGCGCGTTCCGCTGAAGTTCATCGAGGATCTTGCGGTCAATGGCATCACGGCTGGTCACTTTGCTATTCCGGTTAGGCGGGGAGCCGATAGTCTAACGAATGTCCGCCAGCTGCGGCCCTTCAACGGGACCGGACGGAAGGGATCTGTTTCATGCGGAGGAAAAACTGCCCAGATGCTCGATTTTAGTGAGGCTAATTAGGTACTTAGAAGCGTGCGCATCCCCGTCTGGGCGAGTATATTGAACGAGTCTCATTCAGGTGTCGAGACGCGAGTGCCGGCTCTCTCCGGTGACAGGTGCAAGAGGTTTCTATGTCAGGCGAACGAGTTAGCGGAACCGTCAAATGGTTTAACGATTCGAAGGGTTTTGGCTTCATAGAGCGCGAGGGTGGGCAGGATGTGTTCGTTCACCACAGCGCCATTCTGATGGAAGGCTTCAAGACTCTGAAGGAAGGCCAGAAGGTGACCATGGAGGTTACTGACGCCGCTAAAGGACCGCAGGCGGAAAGCGTCATCGCGGAATAATTCCGGCGCGCTGCCATCGGCCAGGCCGCCGGGGCAAAAGCGACGCTAACCGGCTGGTAACGGTCGGCGGAAACATTTGGAAGGGTATCGTCCCCAATGGGCACGACGCCTCGGGGGTCGCTGCGTGCCTGGTTGGGCTGGCAGTAAGGGATCGCCGCGTGGCTAGCTCATCAGTCCGGTAACGCCGTCGAACATGAGCTTCAGGCCAACGATAAACAGCATCACGTAAACAACCGCAAAGAAGAATCGGTCGCTGACGCGCTGATGCAGCCAGTAGCCGATGCCCACGCCAATCGGAGCCAGCGGCGAGAGGACCAGCGAGGTCCCGAGGTTGCTCAGGTCAAACTGTCCGAGCCAGGCGTAAGGAATGAGCTTGACGTAGTTGGCGACGGTGAAAAAGACGACGGAAGTACCGACGAACAGTGTGCGGGTGAGGTTGCGACGCAGCAGGTACATGTTCATCGGGGGGCCGCCGGAATGTGCGACGAAGCTGGTGAACCCGGCCACCAGTCCCGCCGGCAGACCGACCCAGCCGGGATACGGCGCCTTGTCTTCACCGCCGGCGAGACGCTTGCCTATCCAGTGGTGCAACGTGAAGCTGACGGCGACAAGCCCGAGTACCAGGCGAATCACCGCCGGACTCATGAACTCGAACAGCAGCGTGCCGATAGCGATACCCCCGATGGAGGCGGGAACCAGAATTTTCAGCTCGCTGGCCACCCACTTGCCGCGGAAGGCCCAAACGCTGAACAGATCCATGATGCAAAGAATGGGCAGCAGGATGGCTGCGGCCTGGACCGGAGAAATGACCAGCGCCATCAGTGGCACAGCCACGACGCCGAGTCCGCCGCCGAAACCGCCCTTGGCGATGCCAAACAGGATGACGGCGGGTATGGCGGCAACGTAGAACCATGGGTCGGAGATCATGGTCATGCGAACAAAGGCCCGGAATTGCGGTCAGACATAACGTGGGCGCATAGTAACTGATTCGCAGGATTCGGTACCGCGGGACGGACGACAACAAGAAAACACGGATGATGACTCGATGAAACTCAGGATACGCGACAACTCGATTCGCCTTCGTCTGTCGCAGACGGAAGTGGAAGCGCTGGACGGGCAGGGGTCGATCAGCTCGAAAATCGCTTTTACCGGCGGCGCGGCCCTCGTCTATGAGATCGAAAGTTCGCCGGCCTGCGTGGCGCCGACGGCTACCTTCGAAGATGATCGAATCAGCATCCGGTTACCATCATCGAGCGTTGAAGCCTGGGCGGCCACGGAGCAGATCTCTATTCGCGATGAACAGAGTCTGAGCTCCGGCGAAAAGCTGTCGATCCTGGTCGAGAAGGACTTCGCCTGTCCCAAGCCTCGCGAAGGCGAGGACGAGTCGGACATGTTCCCTAACCCCAACGTCAAGCTCGTCGAAAGCTAAGCACACTGGCTGGCTTCAGGGCAGCTGCCGCTACCCAGATCATTCATTCCGGCGTATGGTTCGGCGCATGAGTCGCCGATCCAGCAAAAAGCAACCGTCACCGTTCACTCGTGACACGCTGAAGTTTCTCGTTGAGTTGCGCGCCAACAATCGCCGTGACTGGTTTCAGGAAAACAAGCACCGCTACGAGTCGCTCGTGCTCGATCCGGCGCTGCAGTTCATTGACAGCATGTATGATCCGTTGGCCGAGCTCGCGCCGCATTTCACTGCCGTTGCCAAGCGGAGCGGCGGTTCGCTGATGCGGGTCTATCGGGACACGCGATTCTCCAAGGATAAAACGCCTTACAAGACCAACATCGGCATCCAGTTTCGTCACGAACTGGGCCGTGACGCGCATGCCCCGGGCTATTACCTGCACATCGAGCCCGAGGAGTCGTTTATCGGCGCCGGCCTGTGGCGACCACCGTCAGAGCCTCTGCGCCAGATTCGCGAGCGAATCGCCCTGAAGTCGGGCGAATGGCAACGGGCAATCGGTGATGAGACCTTCGCCGATGCATTCCGCCTGGGCGGGGAATCCCTCGTGAGACCACCACGCGGTTTTGACAAGGACCACGCGTTGCTCGACGACATCAAGCGCAAGGACTTCATTGCCGTGCGCGAGATTCGCCCGGCAGACGTCACCCGCGCCGGTTTTCGCGAGGAGCTTGTCCAGTCCATCAAGGCCGCCGAACCCCTGATGCGCTTTCTCTGCAAGGCCGTCAACGCGCCGTTTTGATCAGCGTGCCTGCCGATGACCGCGGCGCAATCGGGTGATACCCTAGCCGCGCTTTCAGGGCCACCATCACCCATCGAGTTTGCTTCGGATCCAGCATGCCAATCTTTGAGAATTCCGCTTTTGATGGGCACGAACGTGTCCAGTTCTGCCACGACCCGGGCTCCGGCCTCAACGCGATCATCGCTATTCACTCCACCGTGCTTGGACCGGCTGCCGGTGGTTGCCGCATGTGGCAGTACAGCAGCGATGACGAAGCCCTGACCGATGTCCTTCGCCTGTCGCAGGGCATGAGCTACA
>CAZFVT010000181.1:0-6760 GCA_964522355.1 uncultured Woeseiaceae bacterium
AAGCGTCTCGGTCGACGCCGCATTTGGCAGATCGACGTCCAGATTCAAGGGTTTACCAGCGGTCGAATCGCATCAATCAGGTCGGATGCCAGCAGCCCGCGCTCGCCCTGCTGCGCCGCCCGGTCGCCGGCACGCGCATGCACCAGGGTGCCGACAACGGCCGCGGCCTCCTGCTCCAGACCCTGGCCGCGCAGCGACGCAACGACGCCGGTGAGCGCATCGCCCATACCCGCGGAGGCCATACCCGGGTTGCCCTCGTCACACACCCAGGGGATTCCCTGCATCGAACTGATCAGCGTCCCCGATCCCTTCAGGATCACGGTAGCCCGGTAGCGCTCCGCCAGCTGCCGCAGGGCGCCGGGCCTGTCGGCCTGGACCTCAGCACTTGAGCTACCCAACAGGCGCGCGGCCTCGCCGGGATGCGGTGTCAGTATCGCCTCGGCGGGCACGGCACCGGATTCAGCAAGCAGGGTCAGAGCATCGGCGTCGATGATCAGCGGCTTTGCTGATTCGAGACTCGCCGCCAGCAGCGATCGCGCGCGATCATCGAGACCGAGACCGGGGCCGATAGCGACGACGTCGGCCTTCGCCAGCCAGGGCACGGCGTCATCAGCGGACTCGATGCCGCGGACCATCAGCTCCGGACGTCCCTGGTTCAGCGATGCCGCATGCTCGGGCGACGTCAGCAGGGTCACCATCCCTGCCCCGGCGCGCAGCGCCGCTTCGCCGGCGATCCGCACCGCGCCGCTCATTCCCGGCGCCCCGCCAACGATGACGGCATGGCCGAAAATGCCCTTGTGAGTATTCTCTGCTCGGGGTCTCAACATCGCGCGGAATTCGGTGTCCGGCAGGGTTCGCAGCAGCCCCGGCTTGGCTTCGCGGCAGACCGACGGAATGTCGAGATCCGCCAGCACGACGATTCCGCAGCAGTCCGGCCCGTCCGAGAGAATCAGGCCGGCTTTGAGGCCGACGAAGGTCACGGTCAGATCTGCGCGCACGGCAACACCCATAACGCGGCCACTGTCGCCGTTCAGGCCGGTTGGAATGTCCAGCGCCACCGTCGGCACCAAGGATCGGTTAGCCCATTCGACGGCGTCTCGATAGCTGCCAGCGACGTCCCGCTCGAGACCGCTGCCAAGCATGGCGTCAACAATGAGACCTTCGGCCGGCAGCTCTGATGCCTCAAAGGGCTTTGCCACCATGCCCTCGGCGATAAAGTCGGCGTAAGCCTTCCCGGCATCCCCCGTCAGACCGGCCGGATCGCTTAGCCAGCAGGTTGTTACGCCGATGCCGGCGGCCCGGGCGAGGCGCGCCAGGACGTAGCCGTCGCCGCCATTGTTGCCGCCACCGCAGAGAACCATCCAGGTCTGGCGGTCGGAATACTGCTCTCGCATGATCGAGAGCGCCGCTTCGGCGGCTCGCGTCATCAATACGTAGCCGGGGATGCCCTGCCCTTCAATGGCCGCTCGATCGATGGCGCGCACTTCGGCCACAGAGTAGTAGGTGTTTTCTGCCGCGGATGAGTCTGGATTCCACATGAGGCGGATTATACTGACTGCGCCTATGAGTATTGCGCCATGAAAACGACGGCGGCCGCCGCAATCGAACCTGCTGCGCTAACGGCGGACATCCGGCGCTGGTCATCAGAGCTTGGTTTTCAGCAGACCGGAATCGCAGACATCGATCTGTCCAAGGCCGAGGGGCGGCTGGATGCCTGGCTGGATGCCGGCTACCACGGCAGCATGAGTTATATGGAGCGCCACGGGCATAAACGCAGCCGGCCCGATCAGCTGGTGCCCGGCACCGTGAGCGTCATTTCCGTGCGCATGGACTATTTGAGCGTTGACCAGTCAGAGTCCGTGTCGCAGCTCGATCACGCGAGCAAGGCCTACGTATCCCGCTATGCGCTCGGCCGCGATTACCACAAAGTGATGCGCGGTCGGCTCAAGGCGCTGGCCCGACGCATCGAATCGGCAACCGGAGAGTTCGGCTATCGGGTTTTCGTTGACAGTGCACCGGTGCTGGAGAAACCGCTGGCTGAAAAGGCCGGTCTTGGCTGGGTGGGCAAGCACACCAACGTGATCAATCGGGATCACGGGTCGTGGTTTTTTCTCGGCGAGCTTTACACGGACCTGCCACTGGTACCCGATGAAACAGCCAGCGGGCACTGTGGCAGCTGCCGCGCCTGCATCGATGTGTGTCCGACCGACGCGATCGTCGCGCCCTATCAGCTCGATGCCCGACGCTGCATTTCCTACCTGACAATCGAAAACAAGGGCGCCATTCCCGTCGAATTCAGAAAGCCCATCGGCAACCGCATCTATGGTTGTGACGACTGCCAGCTATTCTGCCCCTGGAACAAGTTTGCCCAGCGTACGGATGAGCCGGACTTCGCCCCACGCGCAAACCTTGATAACGAAGACCTGGTTACGTTGTTCCTGTGGAGTGAGGCCGAGTGGCTGCAACGGACCGAAGGCAGCGCGATTCGAAGAATCGGTTTTAAGCGCTGGCTGCGAAACATCGCCGTGGCGCTCGGCAACGCCGAGGGCAGCCTTGCGGTTGTCGAGGCCCTGCGACGACGCGAACATGACGACGATCCGCTGGTTCGCGAACACGTCGAGTGGGCGTTGCAGCAGCACGCGGACGTGCGATGATCATCCACTTACCGGTTCACCTTTAAGGGCTTGCCCATGTTCGAATCCTCCCACGCTATTCATCGCGTTCCTTACGACGGCTCCTTCCGCGTGGCGGAAGCGCCGACGCGTTTTCCGACCGGCGACGACGGCGAATTCAAGGACCGTTTGAAACTTGCCACCCGGGAACTCGATGCGATGCAGCGCGTGTTGATGGCGCGCGACCGTCATGCGCTGCTGCTGGTATTCCAGGCGATGGATGCGGCCGGCAAGGACAGCACCATTCGCGCGGTGATGAAAGGGATCAACCCGGCAGGTTGCCAGGTGTCGGCCTTCCAGCGACCGAGCTCCTTGGAACTCGATCATGACTTCCTCTGGCGGACGTCGCTGCGACTACCGGCGCGCGGACACATCGGCATCTTCAACCGAAGTCAGTATGAAGAAGTGCTGGTGGTGCGTGTGCATCCCGAACTTCTCAAGAAACAGAACCTGCCGAACGGGCTCATTCATGAGCAGATCTGGACTGAAAGGCTGGAATCCATCGCAGACCAGGAAAAGCACCTCGCTCGAAACGGAACAATTATCCTGAAATTCTGGCTCAACGTTTCACGCGAAGAACAGAAACGACGGTTTCTTGCCCGCCTCGACGATCCTCGAAAAAACTGGAAGTTCGAACCGGCGGACGTCGAAGAGCGACAACACTGGGACGCTTACATGGAAGCCTACGAGGCCGCGTTGAACGCAACGTCCCGGCCATGGGCGCCATGGTACGCCATACCGGCCGATGACAAGCGCTACATGAGAGCCGTCGTCGCCGAAACCATCGCCACGACCCTAGGCCAATTTAACTTAAAGTACCCGGTCCCGGACGCCGAGGACCGCAAGGTTTTCGCCGAAGCCCGCCGTCGATTGGATGGGCCAGACGGACAATAAAGCGCAAATGTGACCTGGGTCATCCGTGGTTGCGATTCAGTTCACTGTATTTTGACAATTCGACACGTATAAAACGTCAGATATCCGGGCTTTTGGGCGCAGCGCTGTCGCGACCCTCTGATCGGACCGCTGGGCTATAAGAGTGTCATTCGTGTCGGAAGCCGCAAGACTATCGAATTCGGACTACCAACAGTCGCTGCTGTCGAGCATCGCGCTGTTCCGGGATGTGAGTCCGGATGACGTTCAGCTGTTGCTCGAACGCTGCGATCGACTCGACATGGCACAGGGTGACATTCTGCTGAAGCCCGGCGTCAAGAACGAATACCTCTTCATCGTTTTATCCGGACGGCTCGACGTTCGTCTGGGCTCCCCCGATGCACCCATCATTGCTTCCATGGACGTAGGTTCCTGCGTCGGCGAGATGTCCATTATTGAGGATCGTGACCCCTCCGCATTCGTCGTTGCCGCAGAACCAACGCACCTGCTCGTCATCCACCAGGCGGTGCTCTGGGACCTGGTGAACGCGTCCCACGAGTTTTGCAAGAACCTGTTGATCGTCCTTTCCGAACGCGTACGCAGCCACAACAACTACATCGCCGAGAGCTTTGGCGACCTGCAGAAGTTTGAACGGCATGCGAGTACGGACGCACTGACGGGTCTACGCAACCGCCATGCGATGACCGAATCCTTCCCGCGCGAAGTGGCGCGCTGCGTGGCGGACGGCGAACCGGTCAGCCTCGTCATGATCGATATTGATGGTTTCAAGACATTTAATGACCGCTTCGGCCACGTGGCTGGCGATCGTGCGCTCTCGGCGGTTGGCAACATTCTTCATACCCAGTTTCGAACCTGCGACCACCTGGTTCGCTATGGCGGCGATGAATTCGCCGTACTGCTGCCGGGGATCGGCGAGAAGGAAGCCGTGGCGATTGCCGAAAGGGTGCGCAACGCCGTTTCCGGCAGCGAGCGAATCGACGAGGACTCGCTGATCGGCGTGGCGGTCAAAGTCTCAATGGGCGTCGCCGAATTGAGAGACCAACAGGACTTTGAGGCGCTGCTGCGATCTGCCGATGCGGCTCTCTACCGCGCGAAGGACGCCGGCCGAAACGTCGTTTCAACCTGACCGTTTAGACGGTGATCAGACGTGCACAAGCACGTTGTCGATCAATCGCGCTGAACCCAGCTTCGCCGCACCCAGCACGACCAGCTCATCGGTATCGCGATCGGGCGCATCGAGCGTTTCCGCGCGCCGGATGCTCACGTACTGCGCTTCAAAGCCCGCATCGTTCAGTGATTGCATGGCGTTTTCCTCAAGCCAAGCATAATCCTCCGAACCGCTCTCGAGAACACCTGCCACTTCCATGAGGACGGCATACAGCCTGGGCGCGATAGCGCGCTGCGACTCATCGAGGAGCTGGATTTTGGAACTCATCGCAAGCCCGTCTTCCTCCCGGCGCGTCGGCCCGGCAATGATCTCTATCGGCAGACTCATGTCGGCGACCAGGCGCTTGATGATGGCGAGCTGCTGGTAGTCCTTCTCACCGAACACCGCAACATCCGGCTGCACCTGTCCAAACAGGCGGGCAACCTCACTCGTAACCCTGTCGAAGTGACCCGGTCTTTCCTCGCCACAAAGCTCCTCGGTCAGCACCGGCAGCCGCACCGTTGCAGCGGCCTCGATTCCGAACGGATACATCGTCTCCAGGCTTGGCACAAACAGGAGGTCTCCTTTTGCTCGTCTGACCTTGCGTTTGTCGACCTCGAGGCTTCCCGGGTACGCATCATCATTCTCGCCATCACCGGACGGCGCCGGATTGGGAAACACGCTGACGACGACACGTTCGGCATGCTGGAGGGCGATTTCGATCAGCGACAGGTGACCGTCGTGCAGGTTGCCCCTCGTCGGCACGAGGGCAATGTGTTCATTGTCATGCCGCCATTCCTGAAGCTGCTCTCGAAGGGCTTCCTTGTCCGATATCACGTCCACGTTGATCCTGGGTTTCCTTGCTCTTGTTGGGCTATCGGGGCAGTCAGTCTGTCGACGAAAGAAGGCCGCGTTTCTTCACGGCGCCGTCGTAGCCCCAATAAGCGTGCGCGATGATACGGAAATCCAGCGAGCTGTCAGCCTTGTCAAGCAAGTGCTGCTGCGGTAGCCGGGTTGAAGAAGTGGCGTCCGCTGGTGGTTCTTCGAACCTGCTGAAGCAACTGTTCGTACTCGGCCTCGTTGCTGATCGGATCAATCTGTGAGGCGTTGACGATTAGCAAAGGCGCCTCCTGGAAATGATGGAAATAGCGTGAGTAGGACTCCGTCAGTCGCTCCAGGTATCGCCGGTCGATAAGCCGTTCAGCGCTTCGACCGCGACGCTGGATTCTGCGCAGCAAGGCATCGACGGAAGCCTGCAGGTAAATCACCAGGTCAGGCTGCGGAGGATCAAGCGCCATGCGGCTGTGCATTTGTTCGTATAGCGACAACTCTTCCGGATCCAGATTGACCTCGGCGAACAAACGGTCCTTGTCGATGTGATAGTCGGCCACCCGCACGGTGGCGAACAGGTCCGACTGACGCAGGTCATCGAGCTGCTTGGTGCGCTGAAACAGAAAAAACAGCTGTGCCGGGAGTGCCGCATTACGTTCACCCCGGTAGAACCGCTCGAGGAACGGGTTGTTATCCACTTCTTCAAGTAGCACCTCCCCGCCCAGGCTGGCCGCCAGTTTTGCCGCCAGGCTCGTCTTGCCAACGCCAATGGGCCCCTCGACGACGATGAACCGACTGTCCGTCGAATGAGGCATAACCGCAGTGTTCTCAGGCTCAGGCATCAAGTCGTTCCAGCAGGGGCCGGTCTGTGGCCATGCCAGCCGCCAGGACTGACACGGAACTGAGACCGGGGATACCCAGGTGCGGCGCGATATCACGCAGGGGGAACAATACAAAATTCCGCTCGGCAATGCCCGGATGCGGCAGCGTCAGCGACGCCGAGTCATGTTGGTCGCGCCCGTAAACCAAGAGATCGAGGTCCAGCGTCCTGGGTCCCCAGCGTTCACCGTCTCGCTCGCGACCCTGCGCCTTCTCAATCGACTGCAGTTCCGCCAGCAGGTCTTCAGCGCCTAACCTGGTCAGTAGCGCCGCCGCGGCGTTCAGGTAATCGGGCTGGTCGGCAGGGCCCATGGGCGCAGAACGATAAACGGGTGATACG
>CAZFVT010000182.1:0-6759 GCA_964522355.1 uncultured Woeseiaceae bacterium
ATCCTTGTCTACAAGCAGATACTCCTCTTCCACGCCGAGCGTGAACTCCGGTGCTTTCGTGATCATGCGATTGCGACTCCTGGATTTGCCGGGCTCAGGCCGGCACGGTTGACTCCTGATCGGACGACTGCAGCGACTCGCCGGCTGGCAACCGGTCGACGATTTCCGCCAGGACGCGCGATACCCGGGCCACTCCGGCTTCGTCCCGAATCAGGTCATTGCGAATCTCGAGGCCGACATGCGGCAGGCCGGCCGCCTCCGCGTGATGGTCAATGGTGAAATCCATCGGCGCCTTGCCGGAGTAGGGCTCGTTATCACCAACGATGAATCCTGCTGAGCGAAAACCCTCGATGAAGATCTCGGCTGTCGGTCGGTCGGCGTCCCACAGGACGCCTATCTCGCAGTCTCTCTCAATGCCGTCAAGCACCTGGGTGAAGCTGTGAATGGCGATAAACGCCGGGGGATACTCAATGCCCGACAGTCGGCGGACCTCGATATCGATCGCGTAGTGGTAGGGCCAGTACAGCTCGCGGGCGCGCAGGTCCTTGTCGATTTGTGGCAAGGCCCGATTGCCCGGAACAATGACGCCGTCGCCGAACTCGAGAAAGGCGCTTGGATCCATCAGATTCCGGTTGCAGTCAACCACCAGGCGCGAGTAACCGGCGAGCACCGCGCAGACACCCAGCCGGTCGGCTACCCATTCGGTCACGGCTTCGGCGCCGATATCCCAGGCAAGGTGGCTCTGGCGAGCCGCCGAATCCAGTCCGAGGTCGCCGACGGCAGCGGGAAAACGCCGGGATGCATGATCGCAGACGAGCAGGATCGGCCGTCTGGAGTCAGGGTTCAGGATGGAAAAAGGGAGTGGCTCTTCAGCGGTGAGAAGCGTGTTGTCGGTGGCAGGGTTGCCTTCGGTGGGCATTGCAGATCGGAGTAAGCCAGTGATTTCTGAAGTGTACAGCAAGCCATCCGCGCTGTGCGCGCCGCAGGCCAAATCAGGCGGATATGTCGAGCCCGTTATCTCGGTCGACTGAGCGGAATGACTTCACGGAAGCCGGGCGGGCTATAAAGTAACCCTGCGCGTAGGCAACGCCGAGTTCCCCGAGCTTCTTCAGCACGGCCGCCGATTCGACTCGCTCCGCGATGGTCTCGATACCCATCGCAAGACCGACCTCGGAGATCGCGCGTACCATGCTCTCATCGACGGAGTCATCGACGATGTTGCTCACGAACTGGCCGTCGATCTTCAGGTAGTCGACCGGCAGGTTCTTGAGGTAGGTGAACGACGACAAACCGCTGCCGAAATCATCCAGCGAGAACTTGCAGCCCAGCTTTTTCAGCGCCTGCATGAAGTGAATGACGCGCGACAGGTTGGAGATGGCAGCCGTCTCGGTAATCTCGAAGCAAATGGCACCCTCAGGCAGCGAGTGCTTCTTCAGTTCCTCAATGACGAACTCGAGAAACCGGTCTTCGCTCAGCGACGTACCGGAAAGATTGATCGCCAGCGTAAACCGCGCAGGCGTGCCGTCGTCGCTCCGATCAGCCAGCGACGCGAGCGCTTCACGGACGACCCAGCGGTCCAGCATCGACATCATGTTGTAGCGCTCGGCTGCCGGTATGAAGACGCCGGGCTGAATGAGCTCCCCGTCCCTGTCTCGCATGCGCAGCAGAAGCTCATAGTGACCGCGCGCGCCGGCAGCCTTCTCGCCAACACCAATGATCGGCTGGAAGAACAGCTCCAGGCGCTCTTCCTCGATAGCGCTGGTGATCTTCGACACCCACTTCATCTCTTCGTGGCGTGCCGAGGCGTCGCTGTCCTCGTACAGATGAACCTGATTTCGGCCCTTGTCCTTCGCCGAGTAGCAGGCGACGTCAGCAAGACTCATCAGGCTCGGCGCATTCGCACTCTCCTGGTTGATGATCACGACGCCGATAGAGCAGCGGACGTTGGTGAACGCGTTCTGCCACTCGAACTTCTGATCCTCAACATCACGACGGATGGACTCGGCGACGTCCATAGCCCGGGCCTGGTCGCAGCCATCGAGGAGAACGCCGAACTCATCACCCCCGAGACGAGCAACGACGTCGGTAGAACGAACATTGTTCTGGACGATCTCCGTTACCTTGCACAGCAACTCGTCGCCGGCGGCATGACCAAACGTGTCGTTGACGACCTTGAACTGGTCCAGGTCCATGTAAAGCAGTGCGCTGCAGGTCTCGGCGTTCTCAGCCGCTCGCCGCTGCGCGGTCACGAGCTGATTTTCAAACTCGCGCCGGTTGATGAGGCCAGTCGTGGGATCGTGGGCTGCCTGGTAGGAGAGTTGCCGGAACAGGCGCGTTTCCTTGCTCACGTCATGAAACGTCATGACCGCGCCAACGACGTTGCCGATGCGATCGCGGATCGGCGCCGCGGAGTCCTGAACCGGTACCTCCTCGCCGTTCCTGCTAACCAGTAGAGAGCTCTCGACCAGGCTAATAACGCGGCCTTCATTCAGGCAGCGTCGCACCGGGTTTTCCACCGTCATCCGCGTGTGCTCATTAACGACCGTCATGATCTCGTCGATAGGCTTGCCACGTGCGCTGCGCTTGTCCCAGCCCGTCAGGTCTTCGGCCACCGGGTTGAGGTAATCCACACAACCCTCCGCGTCGGTGGTGATCACGCCATCCCCAATTGACTGGAGCGTGACCTCGGCCCGTTCTTTCTCTTCGAAGACGCGGGTCTCGGCGATCTTGCGCTCGGTGATGTCGGTTATCGTTCCTTCATTGGCGACAAGCTCGCCGGCGCCATCGTAAATGGCCCGAGAGTTCTCCAGGACAACGATCTGGTCGCCGTTCTTGCGCCGGAGGCGATACTCGAAGTTTCGAACTACGCCTTCCGCCTGGAGGCGAGCCATGACCCGCTCGCGATCTATGGGATTAACGTAGAGGTGCGTCGTCTTGCCGGCAGCCATGAGGTCTTCAGCGCTGTCGTAGCCCAGCATGCCGACCAGCGCGGGGTTGACGGTTATGATGTCGCCATCGCGCGAGGCAATGTAAACGCCGTCAACGACGTTTTCGAACAGCCCCCGATAACGACGTTCACTTTCCTTAAGCATCCGGTCATCGTTCTGGCGCTTGATGACGAAACCCGCAAGCCGCACGACTTTGGCAATACGATCGAGTTCACCGGTTCCCGGCTCGCGCTGGCGATCGACGTAGATGTCGATCGTACCGACAATCGCCTTCCCGGCGCCGCTCACCGGGAACGACCAGATACTGCCGATTCCGCATCGTTCAAGCTCAGCGCGGATTTCCGCAAATACCGGCAGCGCCGCCGCATCCGCAACAATCTTTTCTCGACCAACATGCACCGCGATGCCGCCGGGCGTACTGTCGGCCCCCACCTTGGATTCGACGAGCGCCGCGCGCAGCTTCCGGGGCAATGAAGGCGCGGATTCCAGTCGAAGAACGCGACGTTCCTCATCCAGCAGGGTGACCCCCGCGCGTAGTCCGGGGCCTGCAATTTCAGCGGCCTTACAGATCGCCCTGAGCACCCGGTCGGCAGGCTTGTTGGCAGCGATCATCTCCAGAATCTTGTTCTGCGCGTAGCCGAACTTATCGTTCGTCTTACGCTCACTAATGTCGGAGATGCTGACTCGAATCAGCCTCCGGTCGCGATCCGGCAGGTGGCTGAAACGCACCTCACAGGGGAACTCCCTGCCGCCCACGGCGCGGTGGGTCCATTCGAAGATCGGGTGCTCGCCGTTCAGGGCGCGCTTGATGTGGCCGCGGTCCACGCCGAAAGACCGCTGTCCGTCGGGCTGATACCTGGGGCTGACCGCCTTGGGGCCTATCGTCAGCAGGCGCGGACGGGACAGATTGAAGAGCTCACAGGCCTTGTCATTGGCGTCACAGAAGCGGTTGCGCTCGACGTCAAGGACGACGATAGCCTCGGGTGCATGTTCAACCAGCGCCCGGTAGCGCCCCTCATTTTCTCTCAGCGCCCGCTCGGCGTCTTTTCGGTCCGAGATGTCGCGCAGACTGATGACGAAAACGTCTGCATCCCGGGTCGTCAATCGGCTGGCATTAATCTCCGCGATAAAGCTGCTCCCGCTGCCCCGCACCGCGATGACCTCTCCCTGGCAAATCTCAAAGGCGGTGTCGTCAAGATTGGCCATGAACGGCGCCAGAAACTGTTCGAGCGAGCAGCCCTCCAGCGCCGGCAGCAGCCGCGACAATGATGAACCAACGAGATCTTCCCGACTGACGCCAAAGTAACGGGAGCACATCTTGTTGCAATGGCGAATCTTGCCGTCGGTGCTTACCGTGAGGAGCGCATCGGTGACGCTGTCGAAGATCGCATCGATGGGAGTCGGCGTGACGAATCGTCCCGACAGAGATCGGGAAAGCGTTGCATCGAGGTTGTCATAATGCCGGTCCATCATCTCAAGCAGGCTGACGAAGTGCGATTCGTTCTCGGGGACTTCGTTGCCCGGTGGTCCGGCGTTTACAAAGACTTCCTTGCTCATGTTCACCTGATCGATGAAGAGTCGCTCGATCCTGCCGGCGCCCTCCTGGCGCACGGCTCGCATACTGACTGCCACACTAGGCGCTTTGAAGTGCGCACGCCGTGACGTGGTTCAGATAATGCCGAAAATCTTGGGAATATTTTCCCGAAACTTCCAAAACCCTTTATCTATGCGGGTTTGCGCCCGCGCCCCCCCCCGGGAGACGCGACTCGCGTTTTCCATAACGCAGACTTCGACGCACGCAGAACGGTCTGGCGCACGCGCACCGAGCAATTCAGCCTGGGCGACGGCTTCGGGAATCCGCGGCAAGCGCAGCCGACCGGTTCAGGCAGGCCCGCGTTCTTCTTCGTTCAGCGGTGCGGGCGATACGAGGATGGGTATGGACATGGCTTTTCGGACCGAGCCCGTATCCGTCTCAATGGTGGCCTGCACGGAGAGAAAAATCCGGCCGTCCCGGCCCGGCACTAGGGTTACCTGCACGGGTCGCAGCTCCCCGCCGGAAGCCGGCGTGACCGTGACACTCTCGGCCTGCGACTCCGGAAACTCGAGGCTGCCGGCTTCGGCTGCCTGGTAGTTCAATAGGATGGGTCGATCCTCCAACGCGGCGTCTATCGTCAGTTCGACCGCCACCGGCAGGCCGGCCACGGGGTTACCGAGAATCCGGTAGTCGAGGGTCAATGGCGCGCCGGGTGCTTCCGTTGGCAAGGCTTCGCCGGTTGTCGGCGCCCCACTCCCCGCCGGGGCGGCGGCGGGCGTCACGTCACCACAGGCAGCAAGAAGCCCTGTCGCGATAGCAGCGGCAAGCAGGCGATTCAAGATCATGGTCGACATATCCTGTTTGGTCCGTTTTTGGCCCGGGAAGGTTCCGCGCGGCAAGGCAATGGTAGCCGTCCCCGGCGGACGAAAAAAGCCGCCAGCGGTCCCTGTTTGGCACCGGAATCCCGCCGTTTTTGGGACCTCCGTCCGGATTCTTCTACCCGAACTGCTACCATTTAACGTTTTCCGGACCCCCAATTCCGACGAGCGAAGGCGCAAGATGAGTCAGAAGAAGATCCTGGTCACCGGTGGCGCTGGTTATATCGGCAGCCACGTCGTTCGCCAGCTCGGCGCCGCGGGCGAATCCGTGCTTGTGCTGGACAACCTGTCCACCGGATTTGAAAGCGCGGTGACGGCCGGTGAGCTGATCGTCGGCGACACGGGCGATGCCGCGCTGCTCGAGACAATCTTCACGACGCACGAGATCGACACGATCATGCATTTCGCGGCAAAAACGATCGTGCCCGAGTCGGTGGCGGATCCGCTGCTTTATTACCGGAACAACACCGCAAACAGCCTGGTGCTGCTCGAAGCGGCAAGGAGGCATCGGGTTCGTAGCATCGTCTTCTCCTCGACCGCCGCGGTTTACGGCGCGCTCGAGGGAGGCAAGGCAGACGAAGATTCACCCACCCGACCGATAAATCCTTACGGCATGTCGAAGTTGATGACGGAATACATGCTGGCCGACCTCGCCCGCGCTGGCGGCCCCCAGTTCGTAGCCTTGAGGTACTTCAACGTGGCCGGCTGCGACACCACCGGGCGAATTGGTCATTCGACGCCAAAAGCAACGCTGCTGGTGAAGGTCGCTTGCGAAACAGCCGTAGGCAAGCGACAGCAGGTCAGCATATTCGGCACCGATTACCCGACGCCGGACGGCACGGGATTGAGGGATTACATTCATGTCGAAGATCTGGCGACGGCCCATCTGGATGCGCTGCGCTACCTGCGCGATGACGGCGAATCGGTCGTGCTGAACTGCGGATATGGCCATGGATATAGCGTTCGGCAGGTGCTCAATGCCGTGGAGAAGGCAGCCGGTAGCCCGCTGCGCGTGGTTGAGGAAGTTCGGCGCCCGGGTGACTCGCCGGAGGTAGTCGCCGTCGCTCGCAGAATCCGCGAAGTGCTTGGCTGGAAACCGAGACTGGACAATTTGGACCGAATCGTCGAAACCAGCCTGGACTGGGAGCGCCGAATTGCGGCCCGCGACCCGTCGGCATACTGGTCGGACTGAACGCCGACGAGCGCAAAAAGCACCGTCGCGCTGCACATAATTCGCTAGACTGGTGGTATGAAAATCCCTCGTCCCAACTCGCTGAATGGCCTGCTGCTGGTCGGCTTCGGGTTGGTCGCGCTGCCGCTGCTGTTTGCCGTCCTGTGGGCGCTGTTCAGCCTCGATCGGCTGGCCGATCAAAGCGCGCAGCTGGTGGGCACCGGCTCA
>CAZFVT010000183.1:0-865 GCA_964522355.1 uncultured Woeseiaceae bacterium
ATTGCCTCGGAGCGGTCCAGCGTCCTGTTCGTCTATGACGTGACCAACCCGGCGCAGCCGCTGCTGAAACAGGTGCTCCCGGCCGGCGCCGGTCCGGAAGGCGTGCTCGCCATTACCGACCGTAACCTGCTGGTTGCCGCCAGCGAGGAAGACAGCCGCGACGACAAGATTCGCTCGGTGCTGAACATCTATGCCTACAGTGAAGACGACGCGAGCTACCCGACGATCGAGTCCGCAGACCGTGCCGACGGCACGCCGATTCCCTGGGGCGCCATGTCCGGGCTCGCCGCTGATCCGGCGCTGCCGCGCCGACTGTATGCCATCGAGGACAGCTTCTACGGCAGCAACCGCATCTTCGGCATCGACATCTCGCAGACGCCTGCCTTGCTCGACACCGAGATCACGATCTCGGATGCTGACGGTATCTTTGCCGCGATCGACACCGTGGCGCTCGACGACCCGACGGTTGACCCCGACGATCCGACACGTATCGACGTCTTTGACGAGGCCGATCTCGCTGCCCTGATCAACGACGACGACACGGTCAACATCGATCCGGAAGGCATCTCGGTCGCCACAGGCGGTGGCTTCTGGATTGCGTCTGAGGGATCCGGCACCGTCGGCGATGCGGATCGCCCGGTGAATAGCCTGAACTTCATCTTCAAGGTGGACGACGCCGGCGTAATCGAGGCGGTTGTAACACTGCCGGATGCGCTCAACGACGTGCAGCTTCGCTTCGGCTTCGAAGGCATCGCCGAGTACGATGGTGCGGGCTATGTCGCCTTCCAGCGAGTCTGGCCCGGTGATACCAACGTGCGACTCGGCATCTACGACCTGACCGCTGCAACCTGGAGCTTCCTGTTCT
>CAZFVT010000183.1:893-6729 GCA_964522355.1 uncultured Woeseiaceae bacterium
TCCGACCTCACCTCGCTCGG
Organism: uncultured Woeseiaceae bacterium; assembly: GCA_964522355.1. Lineage (GTDB taxonomy): Bacteria > Pseudomonadota > Gammaproteobacteria > Steroidobacterales > Woeseiaceae > JBFGFX01. The sequence continues at coordinate 914 of CAZFVT010000183.1, forward strand.
CGGTGGACAGTTCCTCGTGATCGAGCGAGACAACCAGGGCGGCCCCGATGCGGCGATCAAGCGCCTGTACACCTTCGACGTCACCGGTCTTATCGACGGCGATGTGGTCACCAAGGTGCTGGCCGACGATCTGATGGACGACCTGATGGAGACTCGCGGTCCCATTCCGGAGAAGATCGAAGGCTCCGCCGTCACCGCCGGCGGCGACGTCTACATCATCAATGACAATGACGGTGTTGACGATAACAACGGCGAGACCCGGTTGATCAATCTCGGCGATCTGCTCTAAAAAACGTGGCACCCCGAAAGGGGTCAGCGCTACGAATAAGGGGCCGGCTTCTGCCGGCCCCGCTTCGTTTGGGGGTGTCTGCCACGCCGGTGCACCGCGGCATCCAGGGCGATTCGAGCCGGGCGAGACCTCCGTCGCAGTCCTGGCACGGCGGTAACTGTGACGGCCGTCATTGGTCCGCTGCGATTCAGCGAATTATGTCAGCTGATGGTTCCTTAGGCGTCCAACCTGTCTACGATCCGCGCATGTCGACACGGCTGCTGAAAAGACCAGCCGATGCCGGCCCCGTCCGGAGGCGAAACGCGCCGGCACGGGTGACAAAAAAATCAGGGTGGAACGGAAAACCCCGCTGCAAGGCGGGGTTTTTCGTTGTGGCGTCAGGCGTCGAAACTCATGCCAATGGCGACGTAGATAATGACGCTGATGGTGCCGACGACGAGCGCGTAGGGCAGCTGGGTCTTTACATGATCGATGTGATCGGAGGCCGCGCCGGTGGACGCCAGTATGGAAGTGTCCGACAGCGGCGAGCAGTGATCGCCGAATACCCCGCCGCCGGCTATCGCCGCGACCGTCGCGTAGAGCACTGCATCGAGCTGGCCGCCATTGAAGGCGAAAGCAATGGGTACGGCGATCGGCATCATGATGCCGTAGGTGCCCCAGGACGTGCCGGTCGAAAACGCGATGACCGCGGCAATCAGGAACGTCAGCACGGGCAGCAGTCCCGGCGTTAGCCAGGCTTCGGTTACAGAGACAATGTACTGCGCGGTCTCGAGCTGGCGCGACAGGTCATTCAGCGCGTAGGCAAAGGCCAGGATGATGATGGCCGGCATGATGCCCTTGATGCCGGACATGGCCGTGTCTGTGATCTCGTTCAGCGGTATGCCCTGGATGCGCATGATGATGCCGGCAACAATCGCCGAAAGCAGGAATGCCTCCATCGTCAGGGCGGAATCGGTGATGATGAACGAGCTGACCGCAACGGTGATGACGATCGTTACCGGCAACAGGAAATTCCAGAACAGGCTCGTCTTCACGCCTGGGTAGGTCTCGATATCCGTCAGTTCGTCGCTCATGAGTGGCACCGCGCCGTCGCGGAGCACCTTGCCTTCTTCTTCGGCGCGTCGTTCGGCCTCACGCATCGGGCCGAAGTCCGGAATGATCTTCGTGGCGATGAGGCCGACCATCGGCACCGCCAGCAGCGCGTAGACGTTGTAGGGAATGGCGGCGACGAACACGCCCATCGCGTCACCGGCGTCGGCTATCGGCCCCATGCCGATGAGTAGTCCCGCCACGAAGACGGCCCAGCCGGTGATCGGCACAAGAATGCTGACCGGAGCGGACGTGGAGTCGCAGATGTAGGCCAGTTTCTCGCGGGAGATGCGAAAGCGGTCCGTCAGGGTGCGCATTGTCGAGCCAACGAACAGCGGGCTGAAATAGTCGCTGAAGAACACGAACATGCCCATGAACCAGGCGGTGAGCTGGACGCGGGTGCGGGTCATATTGCGTCGCTGAATAAAGTCCGAGAAGTTCTTTATCGCGCCGGTGCGCTGGAAAAAGGCGATGGAGACGCCGATGACCAGTTCGAGAATCAGGATCCAGGAAAACGCCGTGGTGCCAAGCGCGCTCTTCAGCAGGTTAGGGAAGCCGATGAGACCTTCACCCGCCACCAGCACGCCGACGATGCAGGCGAGCCCGAGCGAGAACATGGTGTTGCGGGTAATGAAGGCGAGCACAATGGCGACGCTCGCCGGCAGCAGCGACAGCGCGCCGATGTCATTGACAGTTTCCATCCAACCCCCGTTTTTTCTCTAGCACGCGAGTTCTCTGCCCGCGCTTGAGCGCCACGGTACTACATTTCGGCGCGACCTTGCCGCCGCTCGATACGGGATACGATCGCAAAGCCCAGCCGGCGCAGCGGATCGGGCGGCATCCAGCGCGCCTGGCCGAACAGGCGATCCATGTCCGGCACGGCTATGCCAAGTGCGAGGTCGGCGAGTTTCTCGCCGAACAGGGTGCCTTTGACGACGCCACCGCCGTTACAACCCGCGGACGCATAGAGGCCGTCGCGGATTTCACCCCAGATCGGTGCGCCGTTCAGGGTGAATCCCGTTGCGCCACCCCAGGTGCTGGCGAAACCGTCGAGCTCGAGCTGGGGAAAACGAAGCCGCAGGCTGGCAAGCAGCTGTCGGGCGATGTGATTGTTATCGGCTTCCCTCTCGTAGCCGTAGTGAGACCGAATCAGGAGCCGGTTGTCACGCGTGCGTCGCATTGTGCAGCCCAGTCGGTGGGTTGGCAGAAGCCCCCAGCTGGTCTCGCTGCCCAGTGTTTCCAATTCGGCGTCGGACAGCGGCTCGGTGAGTCCCGCGTAGGTATACATCGCGACCATGCGCGAGGCCGGTGCGCCCAGCAGCTTGGCGAAGGCGTTGTTGGCGAGCAGGACCACCGGCGCCTTGACCGAGCTATGTTCCGTTCTGACCCGGTGGTCCTTGCCCTCGCGTTCGAGCGACAGAACCGCCGAGTTCTCGAAAAGCTCCACGTTGTCCGGTCGCAGTCCGGCGAGTCCACGGATCAGCGCCGCAGGTTGTACCAGGTAGCAATGCGGTGAGTAGAGGCCGACGCGGTAATACCCGGTGCCCAGGCGTGCTTCGAGCTCGTCGCGATTTAGTCGATCGTAGGGCAGGCCGGCGCTGTCGAGGAATCGGCGATAGCTCTCGAGCGCGTCTGCGCCTTTGGCGCCCGCTGCCGCGCGAAAGGTGCCGGCATGCTCGATGTCGCACTGGATCTTCGCGTCATAGACGTCGTCGCGCAGCCGATCCATGGTGTCGCCGATCAGCGCGTTGCATTCGGCCATGCGCGCAAGCGCCGTGGCGTCTGCGTCGTTGGCGAGCGTGATTTCGAGCAAAAAGCCCGAGTTGCGACCCGGACTGCCCTCGCCAACACGGCTCGCGTCGAGGATGACCACCGAATCGTCCGGGCGCTGTGAAGCCCAGCGCCTGGCCGCCGCGATGCCGGTGTAGCCGGCGCCGACGATCACCACGTCGGCCGTCCGATCGCCCTCCAGCGTACGGGGCGGCTCCGCCGGTGGCAGCAGCTCGTTCCAGCCGCACGCCGACTGATAGTTGGGGTAGGTCTCGCGATTCATGGCATCTCAATATCTCGCGTCGAAGACTAGCAAAGCGCCGGCGCGGAGGCTGTGAAATGATTGCAGTTATTGAATATTGCCCGGACAATGCGTGGCGAGTTTTAGAGGAGTTTTTGCGTGATCAATACGGATGTCGTGATCGTTGGCGCGGGCCCCTGCGGCCTGTTCCAGGTTTTTGAACTGGGTCTGCTGGGGCTTAAGGCGGAAGTTGTCGATTCCATTCGCCAGCCTGGCGGCCAGTGCACCGAGCTCTATCCGGACAAACCAATTTATGACATCCCGGCCATTCCGGTCTGCACTGGCGACGAACTGACCGAGGGATTGATGAAACAGATCGCGCCCTTCGAGGCCGGCATGCATCTTGGCGAAGAAGTCACCGTCGTTCAGCGCCAGGACGATGACAGCTTCCTGGTCGAGACCAGCGGCGGGAAGCAGTTCAACGCGAAAGCGGTCGTGATTGCCGCTGGCGTGGGTTCCTTCCAGCCGCGCCCGCTGCGCGCCAAGAACAGCCCGGACTATGAAGGCATGAGCCTGCACTACCGTGTGCGCGACCCTCAACAGTTCGCCGGCAAGCGGCTCGCTATTCTCGGCGGCGGCGACTCGGCGCTTGACTGGGTCATCGAGCTGGCCGGCATTGCCGAGCGTATCACCCTGATCCACCGTCGCGAGGAGTATCGCGCGGTCCCCGCGTCGGTCGACAAGATGCGCGAACTGGTCGCCGCCGGGAAGATGGATGTGATCGAAAGCGCCAAGGTGTCGGAAATGCACGGCAGCGACGGCGAACTCAAGTCGATTACGGTTCAGCCCAAGGAGGGCGATGCCGTCGAGGTGGAGGTCGACCAGGTGCTGGCGTTCTTTGGCCTGGCGCCGAAGCTCGGCCCGATTGCCGACTGGGGCCTCGACATCAACCGCAAGACGATCAACGTCGATACCGAGAAGTTCGAGACCTCAGAGCCCGGCATCTACGCCGTAGGCGATATCAACTTCTACCCCGGCAAGAAAAAACTGATTCTCTGCGGCTTCCACGAGGCGGCGCTGGCGGCTTTCGCCATCAAGCAGCGCATCGAACCGGACCGCAAGGTGCATCTCCAGTACACGACGACCAGTCCGATCATGCATGAGCGCCTCGGCGTCGAGGAAGACTAGCGAGTAGCGACCGGACTACCCATGCAGGTCGACATCGTCCGCTTTCCCGAGACGCGAGTCGCGGTCATTGAACACGACGGCGACGCTGCGCAGGAACATCAAACGGTCAGGAAGCTGGTGGCCTTCAAGCTCGAGCACGGTCTGAGGGATCCCGAGCGCTATCGGCATTACGGACTGCACTTTTCCGATCCTGCACGACCGCAGGGCTATCGTGTCTCATTCTGCCTGTCCATCGATGCGCTCGATGGCCCGCTGCCCAGCAATGAGTCCGGCATCCACGAGGGCGTGATCACAGCGTGTCGCTGCGCCCGAGCGAGGGACGTTGGCTCACGCAATAAAAACCAGGCGGTGCCCTATCTGTTCGAATCCTGGTTGCCGACGTCCGGGGAGACACCGGCCGATGGGGCGCTAATCTTCCACTACGTCAACGTCGGGCCGAATGTGAAGCCCGCCGAGATGATTACGGACGTTTACCTGCCGCTGGTCGATCCGAAAGATTAACCGCAGGCGGATTTCAGTGCGTCGGCCGAAGCTGAGAAGCCGGCAAGATCAAACTCCGCGAAGATCGATGGCTCGGAATAGGGCGCAATCTCGACGTTCAAGGTGCTGCCGCTCCCCAGGGCGTCCATCAGCGAGCTGACGTCGGAGGCAGAGCGTGACAAGGTGATCTTGTTGGAGCCGTCGACGCCGAGCTTCAGCCAGTCGCGGCTGCCGTTGTCCACTTTGAAACCGGCCTCGGTATTGAACGAGGAAATGAACCGCTGCCAGTCAATCTGCATGCTGATTTCGCCGCCGCCTTCGGTGCAGCGCAGAGACAGAATCGGCGTGACTTCGCCGCCGGACTCATCAAGCACGGCCATCGTCGACGGCTGCGACAGAACGTGTACCGTTTCCCAGGTGACTTCCGGGTCGGTGTCCATCGTCCAGGCTGACGGGGTTTCTTCGGCGACCGCGCAGCCTGCGAGCAGGGTGATCGCGCACATCAGTCCGCCGCGTGGCGCGCAGAGATCGATCGTGGTTTTCATCGTGCCTGCACTCCGCGAATGGCCCCTTCGACAAGGTTCAGAGCTGCCTGGCGACTGACCTGGTCGGGGTCCAGCGAGCCGGCCGGCGTGGAGGCGATGCCCAGCGCCACAGTTTTCGGATTCTCGAACCATAGTGCGATGGCATCTGCCAGCGCCTTTGAGCTCGGACCGTCGGGCACGGTCAGGCCGTGACCGGGGACCTCCGCCGGGTCCA
>CAZFVT010000184.1:0-6711 GCA_964522355.1 uncultured Woeseiaceae bacterium
CTCCTTGCTGCGGGCGTGTGCCACGCGATGCAGAATCGGCTGCAGCAAGTAGCGCCCGCCAACGACGACGGCCAGCAGAATGGCGATGGCCTCAGCGAGGGCGATCGCGACTTCCGTGCCAATAGAAAGCTCCTGCAGAGTCAGCAGCGGCACCAGGGCAAGAAGCGGCACCACGGCAAGGTCCTGGAGCAGCAGCACCGCCAGCGACGCGCGACCGTACGAGGAATGTAACGAGCGCTGCTCGGCCAGTATCTGCAGCACGAACGCCGTCGAGGACAAGGCCATCGCCGGCCCGATCACGGCCGCTGCCGGAAGTGCGACGTCGAACAGCAGGTGGACGGCAGCGGCTATCAGGATACCGGTGACTACCACCTGCAATGTGCCCAGGCCGAAAACCAGGCGCCGCATCAGCCACAACCGCGACGGCTTGAGCTCGATGCCGATGACAAACAGCAGGAGCACGACGCCCAGCTCCGCGAGCTGGCCGATCTCGATGACGTTGTCGATGAGGGAAAAGCCGGACGGTCCGACGACGACGCCGGCCATGAGGAAGCCGGGAACGGCGCCGATACCGAGCGCACGGAACAGCGGAACCGCGACCACGGCCGCGGCCAGCAAGGTCACGATGTCTAGAATGTAGTCGGCTATCATCCGGCGGCGTTCAGAAGACTCTCTGGACAGTATATAGCCGACGATTCGGCGACAGGCAGGCGATACCTACCCCAGCCTGGCCCACCAGCCATCGCAGGCGAATGTCTCAGGAATCGCGGCCGGACCGCTCTCGGCCATCCATGGCCTGCGCGGCATGAATGCTTCCTGCATATCAAGCCGCTCCCACGGAATCAGAGAAGGTCTCGGCCCTGGATAAGCACTCCGCTTGGCAGGCTAGTCCTCGCGGTCTCCGGTTACATCCGCGTTATAGCCACCCCAGTAGATCTTTCCCTTCAGCTTGCCGTCCTCGGCGAGGCTGGCGGTGAGGTTCGCATCGGCGCTGTATCCGGCCTCCTCGAGATAGAGATCGCCGTCCAGCTCCAGCTTGCCGTCCTTGTAGGTGCCGGTCAGCTCCGAATCGCTGGTCTTTCCGGTGGCGGTTTCTCCATCGACGGAAATGGTCATGGAAACGAAGGCGGTGCCTTCGACCGCGACCATGGACAGTCCCCAGGCACCGTCAACCTCGTCCGCCCAGGCCCATGGCAAGAGGCATAGCGTGAGCCCCAGTATCGCGAACAGTCTTTTCATTGTTTCTCTCCCCGCAGGTGCTTCGATTCCCCGAATCCTCGACAAGACTACCGGGGGCCGGCGAGGGGTGTCTAGCTGACGTCTCGGTCAATGATCTCCCACAGGCGGAGACTCACCGCCGCCGCAAAGGCTTCGAGTTCGGCCCTGACTCTCTCGCCGCTGTCGGCCGCCCACTCGTCGACTGGCAGCTTCACGGAGCTGACGCGAAAGCGCTTTTTCGCGAATTCGCCATCGCTACCGGTCACGACCTCGAAATCGCCAACGATGGCCGCGCGATTGCCAAGCGAGATGTGCCACTCAAGATTCTCGACGGCCAGCCAGACGCCGGCGCCGCCCGGATAGGCGACCAGCGTCTTGCCGCGATCCTGCCCCTGCTTCTTGATGCGTGCTTCGAGCTGCGTTTTCAGGACCAGGCCGCTGCCGTGCTGGCGAGTGGCCCTGCGCAGCGCAACGGCCTCGTTGGGCGGGATCGTGTTCCGGGAGATTACGGCACCGGTGGTTCCGCCAACAGCTGCGCCCGCCGCTGCGCAGATCGGCATCAACAGGAAGGACAGGCCCGGCGCAGACGGATCAAAACAGTCATAGCTCGCCATCAGAACGCCCTCGGTGGCCATTCGACCGGGGGTAGTTTCAGGATCTTTGCTGTTGATGAGGTCAAGGGCGAAATCCGAGCCGCTGTCGAGCTTCACGGACACTTCCTTCGCGCCGTAGATGCTCGGCTGCGACGCGCAGCCAGCGGCCGCCATCGTCGCCGCTACGACGAGTGACCGTCCCCAGGTAGTAAGCCGCGTTGCCATGTCTGTCTCCCCGTAATCGTGTAACTCCACGACTGCAGGATGGCGTAGCGGCGATGAAAGCGACTGATCAGATGCTGATCAAGCCCTGATGGTTGCCTGATCTGAGACAGGCTGGGGCTTTCAGACCCTCAGGCCTAGGGCCGACTGAACGCGGCATCGACGCCAAGCAGCGTCCTCAGGAGCACGTTCGCGCCGTTCGTGATCTGTTCCGGGCTGGTGAATTCCGAGGGCGCATGGCTGACCCCATCCAGACTGGGCACGAAGATCATGCCAATCGGCGCGATGGGGCCAATGCTTTGGGCGTCGTGTCCCGCGCCGCTGGGCATGCGCTGGTGCACAAGATCGAGGGAGTCGGCGCTCGTCTCAACGATCTGGCGGATGCGCTCGTCGGTCGGCGCAGCCAGCGACTCGTAGAACTGTTCGAAGGTAATTGTCGTTCCGGTCTCTTCGGCAAGGCCCTCGGCGGCCGACTCGATGCGATCGAACAGCATGCCGATTTTGTCCATCGACAGGTCGCGAATCTCAAGGCTCATGGTTGCCGCGCCGGGAATGACGTTTGGCGCGCCGGGAAACGCCTGGATGCGACCCACGGTGCCGACCTGGGTGCCGGGCACGTCAGTAATCAGGCGCCGGATCAGGACCACCATTCGCGCGGCCGCGTAGAGCGCGTCGTCGCGCTGATCCATCGGGGTGGTGCCAGCGTGATTGGCGAAACCGTTAACGAGGATGTTCCAGCGGCGGATACCAACAATGCCTTCTACGACACCGATTGGGATTTGCTTCTGATCGAGTATGGCGCCCTGTTCGACGTGCAGCTCAATAAACGCCGCGATCTCGCCGGACTCACGCTTCACGCTGTCGAGCGCCTCCGGATCACCGCCCAGAAAGCGCATGCCGTCACCGAGCGATCGCGTGCCCAGGCTGGGAAACACCAGCTCGCGTTCCTGCACGACGCCCAGCACGGCGCGGCTGCCGGTCTTGCCGCCCTCCTCGTTCGACCAGACCACGAACTCCATCGGATGCCGCGTTTCGATGCCGGCATCGTGCAAGGTCGTTGCAACTTCGATCGCACCCATTGCGCCGACGATTCCGTCGTAATGGCCGCCGTTGGGCACCGTGTCCACGTGAGAGCCGGTGACGATGGGTGCGAGACCCGCCTCGCTGCCCTCGCGACGGCCCACGAGATTGCCGGCCGCATCAATCTTTGTCTCCAGCCCGGCCGCCTGCATCAGGCCATCGAGATACTGAAGTGCCTCCCGATTGGCTTCGCTGTAGGCGACGCGCGTCGAACCGCCTCCCTCGGTACCGCCGAAGGCCTGCATCTCGGTCATGGTCCGGTTGAGACGTTCACCGTCGACGGTAATGGCCGACTGCGCATTCGATGCGAAAGGCAGGAAGACAAGCGCGGCGACAAACAGGGTTTTCGACAAGGTTGCGGACATCAGGACTCCGGGCGGGCAGTTTGACCCTGAAGCATAAACAAATTCGCGGTAGCGAGCAGTTCGCGCCGATCGCACGACCGTGAAACAATTCCGGTCTTGTTGAATACTCTCTCGCCAGGAACCGCATGTCCGATTGCCTCGTGCTGACCACGCTCGCCGACGAATTCGTGGCCGAGATAGAACGTTTGTCCGACGGCGCGATCAAGGCAACCGCCTGCGCGACGGTCGAAGACGCCAGGCAGCTTTACGACGGCGAGACGGTGCTCTTCGGCAGCCCGGGCATGATCGTCCGGGTGATCGACGACATGCCCGCCGTGAACTGGGTGCAGTCTTCCTGGGCCGGAGTGACGCCGCTCATCAACGCTGGGCGACGCGACTACCAGTTAACCGGGGTCAAGGGCGTCTTCGGCCCGCAGATGGCCGAGTACACGCTCGGCTACCTCCTGGCGCACGAACTGAAGATCCGCAAGCGCCGCGACGCGCAGGACCGTCGGGAATGGTTCGGCGAGCATTCCGGCACGTTAACGGGCAAAACGCTGGGCATCCTCGGCACCGGGTCTATCGGCAGCGGCATCGCCGAGGCCGCGAGTGCCTTCGGCATGCAATCGATTGGCCTGAGCCGCTCAGGCAGGGCGAAGCCCGGGTTTGTCGAGGTATTCCGGACGGCTGACATCGGCGAATTCCTGGAGAGCGCCGACCATTTCGTTTCGACGTTACCGGCAACGCCTGAAACCGATCGGCTGCTGAACGCCGATACACTCGCGCACGCGAAGCCGGGAGCCGTGTTCGTCAACGTTGGACGCAGCAACGTGGTTGATGACGGAGCACTGGTAACGGCACTCAATGAGAACCGCCTCGCCGGTGCGGTGCTGGACGTTTTCGACGAGGAGCCGCTGCCTGACCACAGCCCGCTGTGGACTTCCCCTAACCTCGCGGTAACCGCGCACATTGCGGCCATCAGCCATCCATTGCTCATCGTTCCGGTCTTCGTCGACAACTTTTTTCGTTATCGCGACGGAAATCTGCTGCAATACGTCGTGGACTTTTCGACCGGCTACTAAAGACTGAGTCGAACTTCGCTCCCGCTTTCCGGGACCCGGCGGAACACTGTTTCGCAAACTCGCAACTCATTCGATCAAATGCCGCCCCATATCGAAACTTTGTTGCGAAATTAGCCATTTACTTGGAACAAAGTTGCATTACTATTCGTCGTCCCCATAGAAACGGAAATATATTTCCGTTGATCAAGGACACGGACATGCACAAGATTCACGTGATTCACGAGAACGACGAATGGACTCAGCCGCTGAAGGCGGCACTCGATGCGCGAAACCTGCCGCACGAGGACTGGTTCCTCGATGAAGGCAAGCTGGACCTTTCCAGCCCACCGCCCGAGGGTGTTTTCTACAATCGCATGAGCGCCTCATCGCACACGCGCAATCATCGCTATGCCCCGGAGTACGCAGCAGCCGTTCTGTCGTGGCTGGAAGGTCACGGACGCCGGGTGCTCAATCCGGGGCGTGCCCTGCAGCTCGAGATCAGCAAGGTCGGTCAGTACGCGGCACTTGAAGCACAAGGAGTGCGGACGCCGCGAACCGTTGCGGTAGTCGGCAAGGAAGACCTGGTAGCCGCAGCCATTTCCGTCGGTGCGCCGTTCATCACGAAACACAACCGTGCCGGCAAGGGGCTTGGCGTTCGGCTGTTCCAGTCGACTGAAGAGCTTGCGACCTACGTTGACAGCGACGACTTCGAAGTGCCGCTCGATGGCATCACCCTGATCCAGGAATACATCAAGGCACCGCAGCCCTACATCACCCGCTGCGAGTTTGTCGGCCAGGAGTTTCTCTACGCTGTCCGCGTCGATACTTCCGACGGCTTCCTGCTGTGCCCGGCCGACGAGTGCCAGGACACGGATGCAACCCTGTGCCCGGCGACCTCAGCCTCCAAGTTCGAGATTATCGAGAGCTTCAACGACCCGATTATCGAGGACTACAAGCGAGTGCTGAAGGCCAACGACATCCACATCGCCGGGATTGAGTTCATCGTTGACGCCGAGGGCAACAAGTACACCTACGACATCAACACCAACACGAACTACAACCCGCGCGCTGAACATCGGGCCGGCAAGTCTGGCATGCAGGCGATCGCGCACTACCTGTGCCGCGAGCTCGCTGTCGCCGGCTACTCGGGTCCGGGCGTGCCCTGTGCCGCTGTCGGCTAGGGCCTGAATCGCGGCAGCGTCTCCACGACGAAATCCAGCGCCTGCTGATTGAACTCAGCGCTGACCTTCCAGCAGCCGGCGCTGGAAAACCCTATCCCGGTCAGGATCGTTGCCACGCCTGAAGGCTGGATCGCATTTGTCGGCCCGAGGACGCGTGCATCGTTCGGCCCTTCATCCAGCCGCTCGATAGACACGCGGAAGTCCTGCTCCATGCCGGGCTCAAATCCCTCGGCGTACCAGAACAGCTTGATGGAAATCTGTTTTCCGGGGTCCGTTGTCGTCCAGTAACCATCGTGAGGCAGGATGACGGCAAGGCCCTCGGTGCCAATCCAGGTATCAACGTCGGGCCAGTCGCTGACAGGGGCCATATCTCTGGGGATCGTTTTCGGACAGGATTCCAGAGCGTGTGCAGATTGGCCGAGCGCGAACGGCACGAGGAACAGCAATGTCAGGACGTTTCTAAATCTCATGGAGAATCTCCGATGCTTCGGTCACGCCTCATCCTGATGATCCACCCGAGGCTGTCGTGAGCTCCGCGTGAATCAGTATTTCTCCTCCGATCAGCCGGACCTTAGCCTGTTGAGCACGTAATCCGCCGCGAACAAATCCTGACCAACAATCCCCAGCGACTTGTAGAGCGTAATGGCCTCATCATCCGTCCTGCCGGCGACCGTGCCATTCAGCACTCCACCTATCTCACCGAGGATGTGATCCTTATCGATATCGCCGGAGTTCAGCGGGATCAACAGGTCACCGGCTTCATTGAGGGCCGACTCCAAGAGATCGACATAAACCCGAGCCTTCTTTATCAGCGCGGTATCGGACTCGCGGGTGTCTGCCTGGTGGGCTCCGACGAGGTTCACGTGCGCCCCGGGTTGCACCCAGTCGCCCTCTAATACGGGTTCAAAAGACGACGTGGCGGTGGATACGATGTCGCAGGCAGCGGCTTCGGAGGCATGTACGCCGGCCACCACTTCGACTACGACGGCAAGCTCATCAGCGAAGAGGCCTT
>CAZFVT010000185.1:0-6696 GCA_964522355.1 uncultured Woeseiaceae bacterium
TCGTCCTGCTGCTGGCGGTCGTCTCAGGACTTGCTTTCGTCGACAACCTGTTCGCCCAGCACCTGGTTCACAAAACCGTTCTGTCGCTGATCGCGCTGTTCCTGTTTGGTCTACTGCTTGCAGGCCGACAGTTCGCCGGCTGGCGGGGACGCAGGGCGATGTACCTGTACCTGTGGGGCTTTGTCGTGCTCGGCCTCGCCTACTTCGGCAGCCGCTACATCCTGGAGTACATACTCGGCCGAAGCTGGAGCTGAGACCGAGGAAACGGACTTCCTTGACAGCCGACGGGCGACTTGCTGAACTGCCTGTCTCAGTGTTCACGAGGTGCTCACTCCTTGAGCGACGAAGTTCCGCTGGCGGCCCAGCTTGGGGCGCTTGTAGTTCTGCTTCTGCTATCCGCTTTTTTTTCCGGATCTGAAACGGCGCTGATGCGTGCCAACCGCTACCGTCTGCGCCATCAGGCACGAGAAGGCAGCCGCGGCGCAAAGCTCGCGGAAAAGTTATTGCAGCGCCCTGACCGTCTGATCGGGCTGATCCTGCTGGGCAACAACCTCGTGAACATGACGGCGGCCTCGCTGGTGGCACTGATAGCCTTTCGGATCGGTGGCGACCCGGCGGTTGCTGCCGGCACGTTCCTGCTGACGCTTGTTGTACTGATTTTTTCCGAGGCCGCGCCCAAGACACTGGCCGCCCTGCACCCGGAACGGGTTGCGGTGGTTTCCGCGCTTGTCTACTACCCCCTGATGTTCGTCGCCTATCCCTTCGTGCGCTTTGTCAGCCTGATCGCCAACGGCGTGCTTTGGCTACTTGGCGTGCGCAGTAGCAGCTCCGAGGCGGACTCGCTCAGCAGCGAGGAACTGCGTTCGATTGTGTATGAAGCCGGCACGCTGATCTCCCGAAAGTATCGCAGCATGCTGGTGAATATTCTCGATCTGGAGAAGGTAACCGTCGATGACGTCATGGTGCCGCACAACGAGATCGCGGGCATCGATATGGATGCCGATCTCGACGATATCTTTGAGGTGATTCGCCGCAGCGAGCACACCCGTCTGCCCATGTACCGCGACACCATCGATAACGTAATTGGCGTCCTGCACCTGAGGCGCGTTGCCAACCTGTCGACCGAAGACGGGCTCGACAAGACGACGCTCGAACGACTGGCCGACGAACCCTACTTCGTTCCGGAGAGCACGCCGCTCAACACCCAGCTCGTGCAGTTCCAGCGTAGCCGGCAGCGCTTCGCGCTCGTGGTGGATGAATACGGAGATATACAGGGCATCGTGACCCTCGAGGATATTCTCGAGGAGATCGTCGGCGAGTTCACAACCGTACCGGCCAGCGACGAGGACGGTATCGTCCGCGAAGCCGACAACCGTTACCTGGTCGCCGGCACGACGAACATTCGCGAGATGAATCGGATGCTGAACTGGGAGCTGCCGACGGACGGCCCGAAGACGCTGAACGGCCTGATCATCGAGTATCTCGAACGGATTCCGTCGCCAGGCACCTGCCTGAAGATTGACGGCTATCCCATGGAGATCATCGAAAGCGACGAGAGCCGTGTTCAGACGGCGCGTATTCTCAACCGCGAGATTGCTCTCGACCGTTCCTGAATCACAGCCTTCAGAAAGCCTGATCGAGCGCCTCGCGCAGCTCCTCTACCGCGATGACCTCCATTCCGGCGGGAGACCGCCGCGGCAGGTTTCCTCGCGCAACGATCGCGCGCTTGAAGCCCTGCTTCGCAGCTTCGGCAAGGCGCTCGGTGCCGAACTTCACTGGCCTGACTTCTCCGGCGAGACCCACCTCACCAAAGCTTATCAGCCCCTCGGCAACGGGCTGATCACGAAAGCTTGAAATGATCGACAGCAGGATCGGCAGATCGGCAGCCGTCTCTGAGATTCGCAAACCGCCGGTAACGTTAACGAAGATATCGCCACCGATCGCGACGCCGCCGTGCCGCTGGAGCACTGCAGCGAGCAGGCTCAGACGCCCCTGCTCGACACCCTGCGCGACGTGGCGGGAATAGTTCCCGGCGCCATCGGCAACCAGCGCCTGCACCTCGACTAGCAGGGGACGGCTGCCCTCCCAAGCCACGGTGATGACGCTGCCGGCGCGCGCCGCCTGGGCACCTGACAGGAAAATCGCCGACGGATTCTTCACCTCCCGAAAACCGGATTCCGTCATGGCGAGCACGCCGAGCTCACTGCTCGCGCCGAAACGATTCTTGACGGCCCGAACCAGGGTGTAGCGACTGGCCGGATCGCTTTCGAAATACAACACCGTATCGACCATATGTTCGACGACGCGGGGACCGGCGATCGCACCCTCTTTGGTCACGTGGCCGATGATCAGAATCGCCACATCACGCGCCTTCGCAAAGCGCACGATCTGACCGACACACTCCCGCAGCTGGGACACGGAGCCGGGCGCAGACTGCACGCCGTCACTGACGATCGTCTGGATCGAATCAATGATCACAACCTGCGAGGACACCCTCCTGGCCTGGTCAAGAATATTCTCGAGCGAAGTGTCGGCCAGTAGCTGGAGATCGGGGTTCTCCATGCTGATTCGATGGGAACGCTGGGCAACCTGGCGAAGTGATTCCTCACCCGTCGCGTAGAGCGCGTTGAGCTCGCCGGGCAGCCTCGCCGCAACCTGCTGCAGCAGGGTCGACTTGCCGACGCCGGGGTCGCCGCCGAGAAGAACCACCGAACCGCCGACCCGCCCGCCACCGAGAACCCGGTCAAACTCCCCGAACCCGGTCGGGTGGCGGAAACCGGACTCCTCCGCGACGTCGCCGAGCGGTTGCGCCGCAAGCGCTCCCTCGGCCGCAGGAGCAGCCGATGCGATCCGTGATTCTTCCAGGGTGTTCCAGGCGCCGCAGTCGGGGCACTGCCCCTGCCATTTGACGCTGTAAGCCCCGCACTCGCTGCACAGATACGCTTTCTTGGCCTTCGCCATGGGGTAATTACTCAAACAAAATAAAAATTTATCCAATCGCTCTAAAAAGGCGCCCCACGGCGCCAATCGGCGACCCGTGCACAGGTATCATATCAGCGAGAATCCAGCGCCTATCCCACTAAAATGCGTAGTCGTTCTCATTAAGGCGGTCAGCGCTTTTCTATACTTCGCGGCGTTATGTCGAGACAGCCGCTTTGGACAAGTTGAAGAAAGAAAAACGAGACCGTTGGGTCACACTTGCCTTTGCCAGCGTCCTTCTGGTCCTGATCTACGGGCCGGCGGCGCCCTGGTTCATTGCGGCTGACCGATTTCTGTACGACACGTTCGCGTCACGCGTCAATAACGCCACTCTGGACGACGCCGTCATTGTCAGCCTGGACCCCGACCGGAAATCCGCCGAGCAGATCTCGGAGGAGTACGGTCAGGTCATTCGCATCATTCGAGACCTCGACGTCAATCGACTGATCATGGCGAACCCGCCGGCGATGAAGGCATCCGAAATGCCGGAATGGACTGCGTTGCTGGACGGCAGCTTCCCGGTATTCGTGCCCAGCCAGCATCCGTTGGAGAGCCGGGCCACCCGCAGTGGCTATCTCGACACGGCCCCTGACGCCGATGGCATTTTGCGGACGGTGCAGCTGTGGAATCTGTACGGCGGGGACATGGTGCCCTCTCTGCCGATGGCGATTGCGCTGTCGAATCCGGACAATCCTGTCGATGCGAGAATATCGAGCGTCGATGACTCGGTTTTCCTGTCCAACTATCAGCCGCTGGACCGCGTTAATGGCGAGCGGGTTCTCGCGGGTCAGTACCTGCCTTCGGACTTCCGTGGCAAGACCATATTTATCGATTCCGAGCCGCCGCTCGAGGCTGCGGCGGGCAAGCTGCCCTCCGGTCAGTACTCGACCATCTCGGAAATCACCGCGCAGCTGGTCGCGAACGTGGAGTTTGGACAGACCATCGTTGCGCCGACCTGGGTCAAGGCGCTCGAATGGCTTATTCCGGCGCTGGCCGCCATTGTCGCCACCGTCTTCCTGCCCGGACGCAAGCGGCCGGAAATCGTTGCGACGACCGCCGCAATCATCGCCGGACTGGTAGTACTCGAAGCGCTGCTGTTAACCGTCCTTCGCGTCCGCATAGATCTCGGCGGCCCGATCATGATTACGCTTGGCACGGGAGCAATGGCGACCTGGCTGTCCGGCACCAAAAGCAAATCCACGATCAATGCCTTCAAGCGCGGTTCGGACTTTCTCGCCGCCGGGCGGCTCGAGCCGGCCTTCGCCGAGTTTCGGCGCTGCGATCAGACGGACACGCTTTCCGCGGTGATGTACAAACTGTCGCTGGCCTTCGAAGAACAGGCGAAGCCGGAACGAGCGGAAGCCGTACTCGCCTGGCTGAAACAGACCCAGGGTGCACAGTCCGGCCTCGGGGTGTTTGGCAATGAGCGCGGCGTTGACGGGGCACCGAAGCGGCTCGGACGATACGTGATTGAACGCAAGCTCGGACGCGGCGCCATGGGTGCCGTGTACCTGGCCCGTGACCCACGGATCAACCGGGCTGTAGCGTTGAAGGTTATCCCGCTGGCAAAAGAGTTCGAGGATGAGGAACTTGCTGAAGCGCGCCTGCGATTCTTCCGGGAAGCAGAATCCGCCGGCCGTTTGACCCACCCGAACATCGTCACCGTCTATGACGCCGGCGAAGACAAGGATCTCGCATACATAGCGATGGAGTACCTGCAGGGTAATCCCCTTACCCGCTTTACGGACCCGCAAAAACTCCTCGCACCGAACAAGGCGCTGGAACTCGTCGCGCGCACCGCCGAGGCGCTGGACTATGCCCATAACCAGGGCGTCGTGCACCGGGATATCAAGCCCGCAAACATCATCTACAACCTGCGCGATGACACGCTCAAGATCAGCGATTTTGGCGTCGCCCGATTGACCGACAACAACCGGACCAAGACCGGCATTGTGCTTGGTACACCCATGTACATGTCACCGGAACAGCTCAACGCTGAGCCGATTACCGGACACTCGGACTTGTTTTCGCTTGGTGTTACCCTATACGAGCTTTTGACCGGCGAGGTGCCCTTTAAAGCATCTAACATCGCAGTGTTAATGACCAAGATTACCAGTGACGATCCGCCGCCAATTTCAGGCCGACGCTCAGGTGTCGCCCCCAGCATCGACGCTGTTCTTTTTAAAGCCCTGGCGAAACGTCCGCAGGACCGCTTTGCCAACGGCGGTGAAATGGCAACGGCTCTGCGCAACTGTGCGCGCATGTCACCCTGACCGGCTCCGGGTATAGATCAAGAATCATGAGTCTTGCAGGCAAAATAAAGATCGCGGAAATCACGGACGTCGGCATGGTCCGGGATCACAACGAGGATGCGATCGGTTCGGATTCGAATATCGGCCTGATGGTGCTCGCTGACGGCATGGGCGGCTACAACGCCGGCGAGGTTGCCAGCGGAATCGCCGTGCAGACGATCACGGAGCTGGCCACCGAAGGCGCCGATCGTGAAAAACGCAACGACATCGATGCGCATTCGGGGATGATGCGGCAGTCCATCGTGCTCCGGGACGCCGTCGCCCGCGCCAACAAAATCATCTACCAGACCGCCCAGAGTCAATCCCATTGCGAAGGCATGGGCACGACGCTGGTGACCGGCATGTTCTTCGACAACAAGATCAGCATCGCTCACGTTGGCGATTCCCGAGCGTACCGGTTGCGGAACGGCGTTTTTGAGCAGCTTACGATGGACCATTCCCTCCTGCAGGAACTCGTTGACCGGGGTTTCTACTCAGAGGAGGAAGCGCAGCGCTCAACCAACCGGAATTACGTCACTCGGGCATTGGGTGTCGAACCGTCGGTAGAGGTTGAAATTAACGAGTTTGACGTTCTCCCCGGAGACGTGTATTTGCTCTGTTCAGATGGACTCCCCGACATGGTCGAGGATGAGGATATTCATTTAACTATCAAGACGTTTAATGCTAGTCTTGACGTCGTTGGTCAGCAGCTGGTGCAGCTGGCAAACGACCACGGCGGGCGCGACAATGTTTCCATAATGTTGGCCGAGGTGATGGATTCCTTCGCTGCGAAACGCGGTTTCGTGGAAAAACTGACGAGTATGTTCAGCAGATAGTGGCAGACGCAGGCGATCTAGAATCCCTGCCGGCAAATGACCAACCGAAAGAAGTGATGCAAACACTATGGCCCGTTTAATCCTTAGCCTGGACAGCCAGGTCCTCGCCGAATACAACATGTCGAAGGAGCGATACACCATTGGTCGCCTCCCCGACAATGACGTACGGATCGACAACCCGGCTGTCAGTGGTCATCACTCATTGATCATCAATATCCTCAACGACTCGTTCCTTGAGGATTTGAACAGCACCAACGGCACCTACGTCAACGGCAAGCTCATCAAGAAGCACGCGCTTCAGAATGGCGACGTCATCACCATCGGGCATCATCAGCTCCGCTTCACGGACGAACCGGCTCATGAGGCCGAACAGGATGAGTTCGAGAAAACCATGGTCATACCGGCCGGCCAGCAGGATGCCGAGCAGGTAGCACGCGCCGAAGCGGCGGCTGATGCAGCGGTAGCCGCCCGCCAGGAAGAATCAGAACCCGAGGAATCTGCGGCCCGCCTGTCGCCGGACGCTGAAGACCGTGTCGACGTGAAGGTCGACATGCCGGAGATTGAAGAAGACCAGGCGGAACCGGAAGAAG
>CAZFVT010000186.1:0-3447 GCA_964522355.1 uncultured Woeseiaceae bacterium
CATTCCCTGGCCCTGTATACCGCCGAGTCGATCGACTACCTGAGCTACGTAACCGAGGAACGGCCGTTTCCTTTCGACAAGGATTGGCCCTGAACGCGCCCCAGGCCCTAGAAAAACCCCTGCCGGCCGCCGAGCTCCCTGATCACGCTGTTCCAGTGCTCCAGAGCTTCATAGAAGGAAACGACGAGCACGCGTTCGTTGAGCCCGTGGGCGAAGCTGTCTTCGCTGCGCTGAAAAAGCCCGGTGGTACCGTAGGTGGGAATTCCGGCGGCGCGTAGCTCGCGCCCGTCGGTCGCACCGGTCGTCATGTAGGGAATGATCGGCAGGTCGGGATAGCGATCGCGTACGGCATTAGTGATTGCAGCGATAACGTCTTCCCGCAGCGGGGAAGCGGGCGCCGATCGCGGTGTACCTTTGACGCTGATGATCACGTCATCGTTATCGATGACCCGGGTCAGCATTTCGACCGTGTCTGCTACGGTTTCCCCGGGAAACAATCGGCAGTTGACGTTCGCCTTGGCGGATTGAGGCAGCGCATTCTCGGCATGGCCCGCCTCCAGCATGGTCGCGACGCAGGTGGTGCGCGTTATGCCGACCTGGCTGGGCGAGTCGGCGAGCACCTCAGCCGCTGCCGGATCCCCGGGGTTCCGGGCGAAGGCGGCCATCGCCCGGCCAATGTCGCCGGACTCCGCGGCAGCACGCTGTTCGAAATACGACACCGTGATGTCGTTGTGACGCACTGGAAACTGAAAGCGCTGAATGCGTAGCAGCGCTTCGGACAGATGATAGATCGCGTTGCTGCGACGCGGCCTTGAGCTGTGACCGCCCGGGTTCCGTACCTCGAGTCCAATGTCGGCGTAGGTCTTCTCGGCGGCCTGGACCTGGTAGGCGATCGGTGCGAAGTTGGTGCCCAGGGCGCCACCTCCGGAATCCGCGTTCAGCGCAAACTCCGCGTCAATCAACTCGCGATGGTTTTCGAGCAGATCGCGAATTGTCGCCATGGCGGTTTCTTCGTCGCCGCTGAAGGCGATGATCAAATCCCTGGCCGGCCTGAAGCCCTCGCGCTTCAGGCGAATAAAGGTGGTCGTGAGCAAGGTTGTACCCAGCTTGTCATCAGCCGTGCCACGGCCGAAAAAATAGCCGTCTTCTTCGATCAGGGTGAAAGGATCGCGAACCCAGTCTTCGCGCTTCGCATCCACAACGTCCATGTGCCCGGCAAACAGAATCGGCTTTTTCCGCGATGAACCGTCGCCACGAAACCGCACGACCAGCGAGGCCGTTTCCTCTCCACTGGCTGAAACATACGGGATGACGTGGATGTCGCTCTCATCGAAACCACCGTCGCGAAATCGGTCCGCCAGGTAGTGCGCCATGCGGGGAACCTGGCCGTGACCGGCGGCGGTGCGCATCGCGATCGTGTCCCGATAGATGCTTAGCGCCTGGCGCTGATAGTCCTCTGAGTAGTCGAGGCTCGTATGCTGGGCATGGACTGGCGGGGCAGTCAGTAAAAACAGGGTCAGAACGCGACGGAGCATTATGTCGTCCTCAACGACGGGCCGGTGGCCGAAATCCTACCTCTGCGGCTGGAAACCTGTCGAGCCGCCAATCTTGCGCTCTGTGCGCCAGTCCCGCGACGCATTCGATCTGAGGTTTTACCGTACTCGCATGGACCTCGAAATGTTGCAGAGAAACTGGACGCTGGTTGCTGCGCTGATCATCCTGGTCCCGGTGTTGATTGGCGTTCTCGTCGCCATGCTGGGTCAGTCGCGTGGCGGGCAGCTCAAGGCGAAGGTGCGCCTCGTACAGGATGCCCGCAAGCGGCGATCGGCCTGTCTGCGTGAGGTCGAGGCTCTCGGCAACAAGCTCAAGGCACTCTCGGAGCGTGCGGACCGCACGCCGCCGGCCAGGATCGACAAGGTAAAGACGATGCTCAGGGAAGCAACGCTGCTGGCGGAAACGGCGAACGACCATCGCCTGATCGCAGAGAACACGCTGCGTCAGTTCATTCGCGATGAGTTCTCACCGGAGCGTCAGGAATCCCTGCAGCGACGCTACCTGCTCCTGGAGCCGGGTAACTAGTTCCAACGGGCGCCAGGACAACGCCGCCTCAGTCGCTGTCCCCTCGATCGTCCCAACCGCTCCAGCCAGGACCCCGAACAACCCGACCCGGTAGTGCGCCGGTATGCTTGCCGTCATCAAGCACCTGTACACCGTTCACGAACACATGGTGCATGCCCGTGGCGTACTGATGCGGATACTCGAAAGACGCGTGGTCCTGAATACGGTTCGGATCGAAAATCACGATGTCGGCGTAGTAGCCGTCCGACAGCTGGCCGCGTCCCCGCAATCCAAGATTGCCGGCCGGCAGCGAGGTCATGCGCCGTATGGCATCTTCGAGCGTGGTCAGCCCCTCGTCCCTGACGTAGCGACCAAGGACTCGGGCGAAATTGCCGTACGCCCGCGGGTGAGGATTGGACTCGAGGAATACGCCCTCGGTGGCGAGCGCGCCCGCGTCGGATCCGAAGGAGATCCAGGGCTTGGCGATTTTCTTGCGGACATTTTCTTCAGACATCAGGAAAAACACGGCGTCGACTCGGCTGTCGTCTTCGACCACGAGGTCCATGGCGGTTTCAGCCGGGTCTGTACCGCGTTCTTCGGCAACTTCCGCGAGCGTCTTGCCAATCAACGGGCGAAGGTGCGGATTGCGAAAGCCGGACAAGAGAATGCCCTCGGGGCCGGCCTGGACGAAGAAGTTCTCCCAGTCCGTGTCCGTGCTCTTCATCTCTGCAGCGACTCGGGCACGAATCTCAGGGTCCTGCAGCCGTTCGACCCACGCGTCGTGCCCGCCTTCCTGCACCCAGTTGGGCATGGTCGCATCCAGGCCCGTGGCACCTGCCCGGTAGGAGTACATGTCGGCCGAGATCGCGAGGCCTGCATCCCGCGCCGACTCAACGAGCTCGAAAACGCGATCGAGCTTTCGCCAGTTGGCGCGACCTGATGCTTTGAGGTGATAGATCTCCGCCGGGGCGCCGGTCACGCTGGCGATCTTGATCAATTCCTGGACGGCCTCTTCAAGCCGGTCGCCCTCGGAGCGCAAATGGGAGATATACCGCCCGCCAAACTCTGCGGCGGCCGCTACCAGCGCGATGAGCTCATCCGTGTCGGCGTAGGAGGCAGGCGCGTAAATCAACGAGGAGCCGACGCCCAGCGCGCCGTCTCGCATGGCCTCACGAACCAGGGACTGCATTCTTGCCAGCTCGCTCGGGGTGGGCGGGCGATCTTCATAGCCCACTTCATGGACGCGAAGCGTGGTCGCGCCGACAAACGAAGCAACGTTGGGCGACACGCCTTTCTGCTCCAGGAATCTCAGGTACTCATCCAGGGTGGTCCACTCGATGTCATACTGGATCACGCCCATGCGCTCGCGCATTTCGGTCTTCATGGCCG
>CAZFVT010000186.1:3457-6690 GCA_964522355.1 uncultured Woeseiaceae bacterium
CCCATCGACGATCCTTCGCCCATGACCTCCAGGGTGACGCCCTGCTTGATGTCGCTGAGTCCGCGACCGTCTTCGATCAGCGGCTGGTTTGCCCAGGAGAGCATGTTGATGAAGCCGGGCGCGACGGCCAGGCCAGTGGCGTCGATCTCCAGCGTACCGCGGTCGTTTGCGAGGTTGCCGATGGCGACGATTGAGTCGCCATTAACGCCGATGTCTGCGGTGACCGGTGCATTCCCCAGGCCGTCATAGACGCTGCCCTGGCGAATCAGCAGGTCGTAGCTTTCTCCCTGGTCGCAGGCTGTCAGAAGCAGCGCAACCAGGAGCGTCCAATATCGCCGTATCACTGAGCCTGGGTCCTCCGGAAGCCTGGGCGAAGGCGATGCCCGGCAACGCCGGGCATGGTGCGAGTGTGCAGCAATCAGCCGCCGGAAGCCGCTTCGACTTCCCGCCAGACGCGCAGCACGTTGCCGCCGAGAATCTTCCTGATGTCCTCGTCGCTGTAGCCGCGATCCAGCAGGCCTTCGATAAGATTCGGGTAGGTCGACACGTCCTTAAGCCCGATCGGCAGGCTGTCGCCGACGCCGTCGTAATCGGAGCCGATGCCCACGTGGTCAACGCTGCCGGTAATCTCGACGACGTGATCGAAGTGGTAGAGCGTCTGCTCCAGGGTGGCGTAGGGGTAAGGGCCGTTTTCCGCGACGAAGGCCTTCATCGCCTCTTCGATCTGCTCTTCCGTTGGGTCATCGCCTACCTGCTCGCGCAGAGCTGCAAACGCGGCGCTTCGTCTCGAACCATACTGCTGCGCCTCCTCGGAAATGAACGCAGATCCAAAGTTGATCTGGATAACGCCGCCGTTTTCGCCCAGCGCGCGAATCATGTCGTCATTCATGTTCCGCTCCCAGTTCGGCGTGAAGTAGCGCGCCGATGAGTGCGAGGCGATGACCGGGACGTCAACCATTTCCATGACGTCCCAGAACGTGTCGTCGGAGACGTGGCTGATGTCGATCAGGATACCGAGCTTGACCATCTCGCGAACCACCTCTTCGCCGAACGGGCTGAGGCCGCCATGACGCTTGTTCGGGTCATAGGATGAGTCGGAAATGATGTTGGAGAGACCATGGGCGAGCGTGATGTATCGAATGCCGCGCTCGTAAAAGTAGTGCAGGTTGGCCAGGTCGCCCTCGATGGGGGAGCCGTTTTCCATACCCATGGGCAGCGAGATGAGTCCGGCCTCGAAATGCGCCTCCACGTCGTCCGGCGAAAGGGCAATGGCGTACTTGTCAGGGGATTCACTGACGATGCGCTCGACGATATCGATGAGCTCTTCGGCCCGTTCCTTGGAAAGGCCCTCTGCCTCGAGTCCCGCCGGCGTATAGATGGACATGAACGGTGCGTTCAGGCCACCGGCTCTCGCACGCGGATAGTCGTAATCGCCGCCCTCGGTTGCCTCTGAAACGTCTTCCCAGCCGCCGTAGAGGCGATAGGGAACGTCGATGTGACCGTCGATGATGATGGACGACTGGGCGAGCGCCTGGGCGCGCTCTGCATTGCTGGCGGTGCTGTCTGCAGGGTCTGTGGGCGGCGATGAGTCGCTTGACGGACCGCAGGCGGTCAGGAGTGTTGCAAGAATGGCCGTTGCCGGCAGACGTAGATTCATGGTGGTGCCCCGCATTCGGTGGAGAGTGGTGCTGTCGACGGAGTATAGGCAAATCCATTGGTTGATTCGACGCTGCCGCCGGGAGCCGTGAACGGCGGGCGAAAAAAAGGCCCCGCTCGTTGCCGAGCGGGGCCAGTCTTACTCATTCGAGCCTGCGGCTTAGAGGATCGTCAGATCGTCGTCCATCAGGATCAGGCCGAGGTCGGTTTCACCTTCGCCCGGATCGCGTGCGATCGCGGTGTAGATGCCTTCCTTTTCGACTTCTACGACAACCGGGCCGATCGCCGCGTCTTTTGAGCCGTCAGCCGTGACGGTGATCTTGTACTCACCGGGGGCGAGCTGGATAAAGCCCGTGTTGTCTGCGTACTCAAAGTTTTCGATGGTCGGCATAACGTCTTCGATCATCGTGTCCGGGGCGGTGACATAGATATCAACGCCTGCGGGCGACACGGTGTTGGCAACCGTCGACGCATGGATGATGCGGACTTTTGCAGCCGTTTCGAGGCGGCGATAGTCGTCGATCTCCAGCAGGGCTTCGACGCCCGGAAACTCATTGATGGCCAGCACGTCGTAAGCTACGCCTGCTTCGAGAGGCAGACCGTCAATGTTGATCGGCTCCAGCGTCTGCGTGTCGGAATCGACAACCGAAATGTCGTAGCTGTCAGCCGGCACAGCAGCGAAGCCGTCCTCGGGGGCGAAGTCCGGGTACTCGAGGCCGCCGATGAACGGATTCATCAGGTCATCGTTAACAATGACATCGACTGCCGGCGTGGACGCGGAAGCGTGAACGACGCGGATTTCTGCAAGCGTGTTGGTGTCCTGGAACTCGATCGTTGCGCCGCCAGCCAGTGCAACCAGGCTGATCGGCGAATCGCCCATGTTGATGCCGTCGGCGGAGTTGGTGTTCTCAACCGCGGTGATCACCAGGTTGGCGCCGTCAGGCAGTGCGTCGAGCGTGCCTGAGTCGTAGACGACAACCGGCGTTTCGCCCATGCCGAACGGCAGGGTCACCCGGATCTGGTATGGGCCCGCGGACGGGACGTCGACCGGCATGTCCATGGCTTCGCCAAACTCGAAGGTAATGACTTCGGGAGACGCGGTGAGGTCTGCATCGGGTGCCGTCAGGAAGACGGTAACTTCCGGAGCATTCGGTGCGCCGTGTACGACCTGTACGCGCGTATTGCCAGCGGTAACCGGGGTGTCAGGCTGTGCGAGGATGAGCGGAGCTACATCCAGGTCCTGACCGAGCGCGAGAATAGTGTAGAGCGTGTCTGCCTCGACCGGGATGTCGTCGACGGGGCCGAAGACGGTGGCGGTGCTGCCGTCCGGCAGAATGCCGTCGATCTGAACGCCGTCGAGCTCGCCAGCGACAACAGCGGCGCCGAAGCCTTCCTTATAGTCTACGCCGAGCAGGTCGTTGTTGAAGACGCCCAGGATGTTAACTTCCGGTGCGTCGGGTGATGCGTGAAGCACCTGAATGCGCGCCGTCTCCGGGGTCGGCTGGATGGGGTTGCCCGGGGTCGGCTGGCGGGCCGAATCCGAGTCGGTGCAGCCTGCGCCGATGATTCCGGCTACG
>CAZFVT010000187.1:0-6674 GCA_964522355.1 uncultured Woeseiaceae bacterium
GAACTAGCCGAGCAGCACGTCGCCGAGATGCCGAGGTCTGTTCGCGCTCTGCTGCATGGAGTAGGGGGTCGCTCCGACCGAGGCGCCAACCGACTGGTCAGTTTCCTGCTATTCGAGAAAGGCTATACCCAGCGACTCATGCGCCTCGGTTACGACGATGCGATGGCCGTGAAAGACGAGCTGTTGGCTTTCGTCTCCGGTGAGGCAGTGCCGCGGCTATTCGCGCCCAGCTGGGTTCGCCGTGACCTCACCGGCGTTTTGCCGGACGGTCACAGCAGGAACGCGGCGCCCAGGCCCAGGAACGACATATAACCGACCACGTCGGTAATCGTCGTCAACACGACGCCCCCCGCGAGTGCCGGGTCAATGCCGAGGCGCCGTAGGGATATCGGAATCAGGAAACCCGCGCCAGCCGCAACGATCAGGTTGATAGTCATTGCGGCGCCAATGACGAACCCGATGCGAGGATCGCCGAACCACAGGTAGGCAATGGCGGCGACGACGGTCGCCCAAAGCACCCCGTTGAGTACGCCGACTATCAGCTCCTTGCGCAACACGCCACGCGCGTTGGCCTTGTCGATCTGATTGAGGGCGATTGCGCGGGTCATAATCGTCAGCGACTGGGTGCCCGCGATGCCACCCATGCTGGGAACGACGGGCATGAGGACAGCCAGCAGCACGATCTGGTCCAGCGTCGACTGAAACAGATCAACGACGGAGGCGGCAACAAAGGCCGTCGCCAGGTTGATGCCCAGCCAGAGCGCGCGCCGCCGGGCGCTGCGCGCAGCGGGCGCGAACATGTCATCTTCCTCGTCCAGGCCCGCAGCGCCCATCAGCGAGTGCTCGGCCTCGTCGCGAATGACGTCCACAACGTCGTCGACGGTAATACGCCCCAGCACGCGGCCTTCATCGTCAACGACCGGAGCTGACAACAGGTCACGAGTTTCGAACTCCCAGACAACCTGCTCGGACGATGCGTCTGCACGAATGGGTTTGATGTCCGCCGACATGGCGTCGCGCACCAGGCTCTCGGGATCAAGAGTCAGCAGACGCGAAAGCAGCAAAGCGCCCTGGTATTCGTTTTGCCGGTTGACGACGAAAATCGAATCCGTCCCGTCGGGAATTTCGCCCCTGGCGCGAAGGTAACGCAGCACGACTTCGACGGTGACGTCAGGGCGAACCGTGACGATATCGATGTTCATCAGGCCGCCGGCACTGTCCTCGTCGAATGCCAGGACCTGGGCCAGACGTTCGCGGTCCTGGTGGTCCATCGACTTCAGGACTTCGCGGGTCAGGGTTTCCGGGAGGTCGGCGACCAGATCGGCGAGATCATCGACTTCCATGCCTTCGATCGCCGCGATCAGCTCCTCAGGCTGCATGTTCTCGATCAGGCCGTCGCGCACTTCCTCGGAGACCTCGACCAGGACATCGCCGCCGAGCTCTTCGTCGACCATTTCCCAGACGACGGCGCGTTCTTCCAGCGGCAGGGATTCGAGCAGATGGGCGAGCTCGGACGGGTGCAGGCTGCTGACCAGAACCTGGGCGCCGCGCATGCGGCCGCTCGCCAGCCGTTCGCGCAGCTTCGCCAGGTTCGATTGCTTGATCTCGCTTTCCATCCGGCTATTCGCTTCCTGCTGTGCTGCCCGACTGACGGACCGTAACCGGCCGACAGCTCTGGTGTGGGGGATTCGCCCGAGCGAGAGTGTAGCTGGCTTATCCGGTCAGGGCACGCGCTACATCGGGTGTGCGCGTCAGGAAACGATCAGGTCCTGCGGGTTGCGAGTTCGCTGTGTCGCGTCAGAACCGGCTCCTGGGTCTCGCGAAGTGCCGCCGCGAGTTTCTCCGTCATGTAGACGGAGCGATGCTGGCCGCCGGTACAGCCGATACCGATCGTCAGGTAGCTGCGGTCGAACTGGCGATAGCGCGGAATCCAGTTCTTGAGGAAGCCGAGGATGTCGTGGAACATCTTCTGTGACAGGTCATCGTTGTCCAGAAATTCGCGCACCGGCGCGTCGAGGCCCGTCAGGGGTCTGAGCTTCGGCTGCCAGTAAGGGTTCGGCAGGCAGCGCAGGTCGAAAACGAAGTCGACATCGGCCGGCAGGCCATGCTTGAAGCCGAAGGACTCAACCAGGATGGACAGCATGTGATCGCGTCGCCGGTCGATACGCTCGCGCATAAGGTCGCCGAGTTCGTACACGCTCGTGCGCGTCGTATCGATTATCAGGTCAGCCGCGTTGATAATCTGGCCGAGAATAGCCTTTTCCCGGCTAATTGCTTCCCGTAAATCCGATCCGCCGCTCGTCAAAGGATGACGGCGACGACTCTCGCTGAAGCGCTTGAGGATGACATCGTCATCCGCCTGGAGAAAGATGATTTCAGTTTGTACACCGCTGTCTCGAATATCGCGAACGACTTCCGGGAGCTGTTCGATATCGGCCTGCGGGTTCCTGGCGTCGATGCCGACGGCAATACGATCAACGCTGTCGTCGGCATCCCGCACCTGTTCCAGCAGCGACTTCAACAAGGCGGCCGGCAGGTTGTCGATGCAGTAGAAGCCGAGGTCTTCGAGTACGTGGAGTCCGACACTCTTGCCGGCGCCGGACAGACCGCTAAGGATCAATAGCCGCATGCTGTCGGTCTCGGTCATGACTCGGCGACTTTTTCCGTAGCTGGCAGCGGGTCGGATTGCACGCTGCCGGCGGATGCAGACAGCAGCTTCTTATACAGCTCGCGGCTGCTGCTGGCGCCTCGCAGCTCTCGCCGCAGGTTGTCATCGGCCAGCAGGCCCGTAATGAGGCGTACGTCCTCATAGTGCGAATCGCTGATGTCCTGCGGCACCATGAGGCCCACCACGAGATCGACGAATTCACCGTCAGACGTGTCGAAATCAATGGGTTCGGATAGCTTGATCAAGGCTCCACTGCTGTTCCCGAGTCCGTCTATTCGGCAGTGTGGAAAGGCCGTGCCTTTCTCCAGGCCGGTGCAGCCGAGTCGCTCGCGTTCGACAAGCTGCGAGAAAATCTCCTCCTGCGGAATGTCGGGCGCCGTGCTCGACAGAAGCTCGCTAAGAATTTCCAGGCAGTGTTTCTTGCTGCGGGCCTTGGCGTTGCAAAGCACGCTTTCCGGCAGAATCAGTTCTTCGAGTGTCATGACAAGATTGTTCGGGTGATCTGTTCCTGTCGCCTGCACGCGGCCTCGCCGAACAAATCGGCAGGCCCTGGTTTGCGCCGCTGATCGCGGCCAGGGTTACGACGAACTCAGGCGAAGTTTCGCTTGTCGGCGTCCCGTGCGCGGTGATCGACCAGTTTTTCCTTGTATTTACGAACCTGCCTCTCGAGCTTGTCGGCGAGTCCGTCTATGGCAGCGTACATGTCTTCCTCAACGTGCTCGGCATGGATTTTTCCGCCGTTGACGTTGACGGTTGCTTCCGCTTTGTGGCGAAGCTTTTCTACCGTGAGAATGCAGTGGGCATCTTGCGCCAGGTCAAAGTGGCGGCCAACCTTGTCCAGCTTGCTGGTTACATA
Source organism: uncultured Woeseiaceae bacterium (assembly GCA_964522355.1). Classification (GTDB taxonomy): domain Bacteria; phylum Pseudomonadota; class Gammaproteobacteria; order Steroidobacterales; family Woeseiaceae; genus JBFGFX01. The sequence goes on from CAZFVT010000187.1 coordinate 3,525, forward strand.
GTCACGCAGAGAATCCGTGACTTCCAGATGGTGACCCGATACGTCTAGCTGCATAGTTTTCTCCTGTTCTTTTGTTCTCGCTGCGGCCCCTCTCAAAACCGCAGGGTGACTACGAACTCCGAACTTTCCGTTCGCTTGATGAAGCTATCTTCATCCCCTCTCTGTATTTGGCGACTGTCCGGCGAGCGACTTTTATCCCCTCCTCGGCGAGCAGATTGGCAATCTTGCTGTCGCTCAGGGGTTTCGCCGGATTCTCAGCGCCAATCAGTTTCTTGATCTTCGCGCGGACCGCGATGGACGATTGGTCATCGCCCTCAGACGACGACAGGTGACTGGAAAAGAAGTACTTGAATTCAAACACGCCGCGCGGCGTATGCATGTACTTGCTTGTTGTGACTCTTGATACCGTGGATTCGTGCATGTCGATCGTTTCGGCGACGTCTTTTAATATTAGTGGCTTCATCGCCTCCTCGCCATGCTCGAGGAAATCCCGCTGTCGCGACACGATACAGCTCGCGACCTTGAGCAGCGTCTCATTGCGAATCTCCAGGCTGCGTACCAGCCAGCGCGCCTCCTGCAGCTGCGAGCGAAGCGCCTGATGCTCCGTATTTCCGCGGAGGAGTTCCGCGTACTTCTGGTTGACTGAAAGCCTTGGTACGCCTGTCGAACTGATCTCGACCTGCCAGCGGCCGTCGATCTTGCGCACAAAGACGTCAGGAACGACGTATTCGGTTTTGCCGGCATTAACCGTCATCCCCGGCTTAGGATGGCAGCTCCTGACAAGCGCCAGCGCGCCGTTCAACTCTTCCTCCGAGGCGCGCTGATTGCGCCTGAGTTCGCTGTAGCGCTGGTCAGCCAAGAGATCGAGGTGTTCTGTCGCCAGTTTAATGGCCAGCGCGAGGTGCGGCGTTCTTACGTCAAGCTGCGCGAGCTGCAGCAGAATACACTCGGAAAGGTCCCGGGCTCCGACGCCGACCGGGTCAAAGGCCTGTACTTTGCCCAGCGCCGTTTCGACATCATCGACCGAGAAGCGCGCTTCTCCTCCCAGGCTGTCGAGCAGGTCGCTGAGATCTGTGGTCAGGTAGCCGTCATCGTTAATGGCATCGATGATGGCTTCGCCGATGACGGCCTCACGCGGCGTAAAGTCTTCAAGCTCCAGCTGCCATAACAAGTGCTCACGCAGCGATTCGCCGCTCTCATCGGCGTACTCGTTGATTGGCCGGCCTTCGCCGTTCCAGCTGCTGTCCTGGCTGCGCTCGGCGGGAGAGGTTTGCCAGGCCTCCACTTCCTCGGGCTTGATGACTTCGACCTCGGCGGTCGATTCAGTGTTGGTCTTGGGTACATCCGGGAGATCTTCCATCTCCAGCATGATGTTCTCTTCAAGCGCCTCCTGAATCTGCGCATTGAGGTCGAGTACGGGTAACTGCAGCAGCCGGATCGCCTGCTGCAGCTGTGGCGTCATGGTCAGGGATTGCCCGAGTTTGAGTTGTAGCGTCGGCTTCAGCATGGGCTGCCGCTTGTCATCACTCGCGCTGGACGTTGCCGATGATTCAGAGTTTGAACTCCTGCCCCAGGTAGACTTCCCGTACGTGCTGGTTCTCAAGAATATCGTCGGGAGAGCCAGATGCAATTAACGTACCGTCATTAAGTATATAGGCTCGACCGCAAATTCCGAGGGTCTCCCTCACATTATGGTCGGTAATCAGGACGCCAATGTCGCGGTCGCACAAGTGCCTGATAATCCGTTGGATATCCAAAACGGAGATCGGGTCCACGCCCGCGAAGGGTTCATCCAGCAGCACAAACCTGGGGTTTGCTGCGAGCGCGCGGGCAATCTCGACCCGCCGGCGTTCGCCGCCGGACAGGCTGATGCCTAGGCTGGTACGTACATGCCCGACGTGCAGTTCGTCGAGCAGCTCGTCAAGCGCTTTCTCACGGCCTGCACGATCCAGATCCCGGCGATTCTCCAGGATCGCCATGACGTTCTGTTCAACACTGAGCTTGCGAAAAATCGAAGCTTCCTGGGGCAGGTACCCCACGCCCATCGCGGCCCGCCGGTGCATCGGCATTGGCGTTATGTCCTTGCCGTCCAGCAGGATTCGCCCACGATCCGCCGCAACGAGTCCAACGATCATGTAAAAGGCGGTCGTCTTGCCTGCGCCGTTTGGACCCAGCAGACCGACTACTTCGCCGCTCTTGATCTCGACCGATATTCCCTTGACGACGTCCCGAAATTTATAGCGTTTGGATATGTCCTGAACGCTCAATATGCTCATCGACGATTCGCTCCGGCTTCGTCCTGCGGCGGCTCGTCATCCGCGGCGGGAACGTCGTCCGTGACTGTGCCGGATGGGGCCTCGAACTCCGCCTCGGGCGGCTCGGGATCGGGCGCGACGGCTGAGCCGTCGTCCTGGCGAGGGGTGTAGGTAATTTTGACTCGCGGATCACCGTCGCCGGCGGACTGCGCGTTAATGCGCTGCTCGCCAATGTTGTAGACGAGGTAGTTGCTGGAGATCTGGTTGCCGCCTTCCGAGATGACGGCGTTCTCGGAGAATTCTACGACCCCGGCGGCAAAGTCATAGTCCAGTTTTCCGGCCTCTGCGTAGGTCGTGTCCTCGCTGCCTTCGCGGCGCAGTTCGAAGGTCGCTGGCGATCCCGTAATCGACGCCAGCTGCAGGCGATGATTGGTGAACTGCAGGTCGGCGGTTTCGCAGCGAATCTGGCCGTTCTCGGTGTCGATCACGACGTTTCCATTGAACTGCCAAACGCTGTCTTCGAAATCGAGCTTGCTTGCCAGACCCTTGTCCGCCTGCACACCAATCGTGCCCTGGCTCAGCCGCAGCCCCTCGAACATCAGCATGGAGCTCTTGCCGTCGTAATCCGTTGAGTCCGCGTCCAGCGAGATTGGCAACCGCAGATCGCCAACTTGCGCCCAGCCGGGAGAGGTGAGGGCAGCCAGCAGCAATACGCCGCAGATTCGTCTGATTAACTGAGTTCCATTCATCGCTTATTCACGCAAGACTCAATCCAGGATCAGGGCACGAATTTGCCACTCACGTTGGACTTGAGCGTCAGCTGGTTTTCCTGCAGCGATGCTAGCATGCCGGTTGCGGTCAGGCTGCGAGCGCCTATGCGTACCTGAACGCGGGT
>CAZFVT010000188.1:0-4309 GCA_964522355.1 uncultured Woeseiaceae bacterium
TCGCGCTCGAACCAGTTTGCCGAGCTCCAGACGTCAACAATGGACGGCAGGATCGGCGGATTCTGCTCGCCGGTGAACACACGCAACCTGAGCCTGAGGTTGTTGCTTAGCGACATCAGGTGATAGACAACGGCGAAACGCCGGGGATCGAAGGAATCCGAGTCGTCGACAATGACGGGTTCGCGCTCGACGCCGCGACTGAAGCCCGAATCGGTGGCCTCATAGGTCGTCCATTCACCGCGCCCGTAGGTCAGGTAATCGACACCGCACAGGTCCGTTAACTGCTCGAAGCGAAAGTCGTCTTCATCGCGCAGCGCCGTTGCCACTTCAATAAGCGACTCGGGCGCCAACTCGTAAGTCAGCCAATCACGGCTGCTGTCCACGGGCGTTAACGCATCTCCGAAGCGCGCGGCAAGACGCTCCGCCATGGTTTCGCGGTTCACTGTCATTCGCTCTATTCGCCTACCTGGCTATGGTGCTCGTACGTTTGATCTTTTTCTGGAGCTGGATCAGGCCGTAGACCAGGGCCTCGGCCGTTGGCGGGCAACCGGGAACATAGACGTCCACCGGCACAACACGGTCGCAACCCCGAACGACCGCGTAGGAATAATGGTAGTAGCCCCCGCCATTCGCGCAGGAGCCCATGGAAACCACCCAGCGCGGCTCCGGCATCTGGTCATAGACCTTCCGCAGGGCCGGCGCCATCTTATTAACCAAGGTGCCGGCGACAATCATCACATCCGACTGTCGCGGGCTCGGGCGGAAAATGATGCCAAAGCGGTCGAGATCGTAACGGGCCGCACCGGCCTGCATCATCTCAACGGCGCAACAGGCAAGCCCGAAGGTCATGGGCCACATGGAACCGGTTCGCGCCCAGTTCATGACGTTGTCGACACTGCTGACGACAAAGCCCTTTTCCTGCAGGCTGATGCCCTCCGCGGACCCCTGCTCGCGGCTGACCACAGCGTCGCTGTTGGCTGCGCTGCTCAATCCCATTCCAGCGCCCCCTTCTTCCACTCATAGATAAACCCAACCACCAGGATGGCGAGGAATATCGCCATGGCGACGAGGCCGAATGCGCCGATGGCATCCAGCGAGACGGCCCACGGAAAAAGGAAGGCGATCTCGAGATCGAAAATAATGAAGAGTATGGCGACGAGGTAGTAGCGCACGTCGAACTTCATGCGCGAATCCTCGAAAGGCTCAAAACCGCATTCATAGGCAGACAACTTCTCGTCGTCCTTGCCGCCACGGCCAAGCAGGAAACCGAGGCCCAAAAGTACCAGGCCTATACCAGTCGCAATGCCGAGAAAGATAAGAATCGGCAGATAGTTTTCTAACATCTTGGATTATTCGCCCGAGTGAGTCGGAAGACGCTCGCGTATTGTTTCGAATTGTATCAGCCCTCAGACGGCCGAGAACAGCCCCCGAAGCGCAAAAATGCACGGGTTTCTCTCCACTACCTCGCCGACCGAAACAGCGCTCGGAATCTCGCAATCTTTCGCATCAATGAATTTAGGAATTGACGCGAAGATAAGGTGCCCGACGATGCCCCCTGATGACGGATCCTTTACCGTTCAGCACAAACAATAAACAGGAATGATTCTCAACTATCCACCGAATGCTAATGGCCAAATCAATGCCCCGATCTGCCGATGGCCGGACTCGAACCGACGAAACCAAAACGCCAAGCTCAAAGGTTCGTGGTCCCTCGTCTTACGAAGTGCGATTGCCCACCAATCAACGAGTCCGCCTCCCCATTCTCCCGACACCCCACCCAAACAAAGCCACCATGCCGGAAGTCGCCATCGGCGCCATACAAAAAAAGGGCCGGTCCCACAGGACCGCCCCTTTTTTTGTATGGTGCCGATGGCCGGACTCGAACCGGCACAGCTCTCGCTACTGCCCCCTCAAGACAGCGTGTCTACCAATTCCACCACATCGGCAATTCGTTGTTGTGCGCAAACTCAGCGCTGCTCGGGCTCCTCCGAAGGCTCCGGCTCAGCCGGTGCTTCGAGCGTCGGCAGCTCATCACTGACCGTTTCCTCAACGGACTCTGCCGGCTCGCCAAGCACAGGCAGGTCGCCGGTTTCGGGTGCCGTGGGGCGCTCCTCCGTTTCCAGCGGCGCCGCGTTCTCCAGAACGCTGCCGGTCACTTCTCCGGTCTGGCTGCTCAGGTAGGCAAGTCCCAGGCTCGAGACAAAGAATACCGTTGCCAGGATTGCCGTCGCACGCGAAAAGAAGTTGGATGATCCTCGCGCACCGAACACGGTACCGGAAGCGCCGGAACCAAAAGCGGCACCGGCATCGGCACCTTTTCCGCGCTGCAGCAGCACCAGGGCGATGATCACCAGCGCCACCAGGGTGTGCGCGATCAAGATAGTCAGGTTTAACGTAGTCATTATTTCCTCAATCCGGCTGCCGCTTCTGCGATAGCCAGAAAATCTTCTGCCTTCAGCGACGCGCCACCAATCAGGCCCCCGTCAATGTCCGGCTGGGCAAACAGCCCGGCAGCGTTGCTGCCCTTGACGCTGCCGCCATAGAGAATCTGCACGCCTTCCGCGATCCCGGCATCCAGCGCTTCAAGCCGCCCCCGGATGTGTCGATGGACGTCCTGCGCCTCTTCCGGCGTCGCCGTGAGCCCGGTGCCAATGGCCCAGACCGGCTCGTAGGCCACGATGGCATCGCCGAGGCTGGCCACGCCGGCCGTATCGAGAACCGCATCCAGCTGCTCATCGATGACCGCCGTCGTCTGGCCCGCCTCACGCTCTTCACGCGTCTCGCCGACACAAAGGATCGGCGTCAGGCCGGCGCCCTGCGCAGCGGCGTACTTGGCCGCAACGTCCGCACTGGTCTCGCCGTACAGCGAGCGACGCTCCGAATGGCCCACGATCGCGTAGCCGCAGCCGCAGTCCTTGAGCATGGCCGCCGACGTTTCACCGGTGTATGCCCCTGCGTCGTGCTCGGATACGGTCTGCGACCCGAGGCCGACGGCGCTCCCCTCCAGCTGGCCGGCGACGGCCGCCAGGTAAGGAAACGGCGGGCATACCAGGAGTTCAACGCCTTTCGAGGTCGGCATCTTGTCCAGAATACCAGCGATCAGCGCGGCATTGCCCGCCACGCTGCCGTTCATTTTCCAGTTTCCTGCGACCAGAATATTCCGCATGCTCAGAATCCGGGCCCGAAGCCCCCAAAAGGCGCGCAAGGATACCGGTGGTGGACGGGCAAATCAACGCAGCCCGCCCGGTTTATTCCCAATATTTTCAGACGACTACTCAGGTCGCCGTGTCGGCGACCACCGCCGCCAGCCGTTCAGCGAGTTCGAGCACCTGGCTCTCGTCACTGCCTTCGACCATGACCCTGATCACCGGTTCAGTGCCGGAGGCGCGAAGCACGACGCGGCCCTCGCTTCCGAGCTCATCCTCAGCGCCCTTCACGGCGTTCTGGATAGCCTCGGATTCCGCCGGATCCATGCGGTTTTCCGTACGCACGTTGATCATCTTTTGCGGATATCTTGGCACCGCCGCGGCGAGCGACGACAGCGATTTCCCGGTAGCCCGCATGACCGCCAGTACCTGGAGGGCGCTGATCAATCCGTCACCGGTCGTTGTCTTGTCGAGGCAGATCATGTGCCCGGAAGACTCACCGCCGATAATTCCACCGGTCTCGCGGAGCATCTCCAGCACGTATCGATCGCCCACCTTGGCCCGTCGAAACTCAATGCCGGCGTCCTTGAGCGCATGCTCGAGACCGAGGTTACTCATCACCGTCCCGACGACCGGCCCGGACAGCACGCCTGCCTCGGCGCGAGAAACGGCGAGGATATAGAGCAGCGCGTCGCCGTCAACGACCTGCCCGGTTTCGTCAACCATAACCACCCGGTCGCCGTCTCCATCGAGGGCAATGCCGACCTCGGCACCGACCGCTGGCACGGTCTGTTGCAGCAATGAAAGCTCGGTGGATCCGCAGCCCTTGTTGATGTTTCGCCCGTTCGGCGAGCAGCCAATCGTGATGACGTCAGCGCCGAGTTCGGTCAGCGTTCGAGGCCCCACCTTGTAGCCCGCGCCATTGGCGCCGTCGAACACGACTTTCATGCCCTCGAGATTCAGTTCATCGGGGAAGGTTGAAGCGCAAAACTCCATGTAGCGCGAGCGTGCGGAGTCAATGCGGCGCGCCTGACCCAGCCGGTCAGAGGTCGAGGTGATTGCCGATTGCGCCAGGAACTCCTCTATCCGGCCCTCGATTTCGTCGGTCAGCTTGGAGCCGTTGCCGTCGAAGAACTTGATGCCGTTATCGAAGTACGGGTTGT
>CAZFVT010000188.1:4335-6673 GCA_964522355.1 uncultured Woeseiaceae bacterium
TCAAACTGCTGACTGAGGAAGGCAATACCGGGCGTCGGTAACGGGCCGAGCAGCAGAACGTCGGCGCCGGCCGCCACAAATCCCGCCTCCAGCGCGGATTCGAGCATATATCCCGAAACGCGGGTGTCCTTGCCGATGAGAACCGTACCGCCCTCAGGCATAAAGACCTGCGCGGCAGCGCTCGCCAGCCTGAGCGCGAATTCTGCGGTCATCGGGTCCTTGCCGATCGTGCCCCGAATGCCGTCCGTACCAAAGTACCGTTTGCCCATTGGCTTTCCCGATTCCTGTAAAAGAGTTGCTGCGAAGGCCCGTGGTTCAGCCGGCCGGACCCGCAGCCAGATTCACCTGCGCCTTGCCGGCGGCGTTGACGACCTTGAGCGCGTCGACCGTGGCAGCGACGTCGTGGGCCCGAATTATCGCCGCACCACGCTCCACTGCAAGTACGGCCGCGGCGAGGCTGGCCGCCAGCCGCTCCCCGACCGGCCGGCCCGTCAGCCTGCCGAGCGTCCCTTTGCGCGACAGCCCGGCGAGAATCGGCAGCCCAAGTTCGCGAAAACAGCCAAGATCGGCGAGTAAGGTGAGGTTGTGATCGTCGGTCTTGCCAAAGCCAAAGCCCGGATCGACGATGATCGATGAACTCGATACGCCGGCGTCAATGGCCGCCTCGCTGCGCTCACGGAGAAAACGAAGCACTTCGCTGGACACATCATCGTAGCGCGGATCGTCCTGCATGGATGCCGGTTCACCCTGCATGTGCATCAGACAGACGGCCAGGCCGGATTTCGCAGCCGCCTGCAGGGCGCCGTCATGGCGAAGGGCGTACACATCATTGACGATGTCTGCACCGGCCGCCGCCACCGCTTCGATAACCTGGGGGTCGCCGCTGTCAATCGAGATGACCGCCTCGGTCTGCGGACGCAGCCGCTCCAGCACCGGAAGGATTCGTTCCAGCTGCTCTGCGCCGGAAACGGCTGCAGCGCCCGGCCGCGTGGATTCACCGCCCAGATCAATGATCGATGCACCGTCGCTGATCATCTCCAGGGCGCGAGAAACGGCGACGGAGTGATCTCCGGCGATACCGTCACCCGAGAACGAATCCGGCGTCAGGTTGACGACGCCCATGACCGCCGGCGTCGATAAGTCCAGGCGGCGATCGCCCATGCTCAACAGCATGATGCACCCCTCTTGCCACGAAAAACGCGGCAACCAGATGGTTGCCGCGTTGGTTTTCTAGCCTTTCTGCCCGGTCTCGGGCTCCGGCCAAATGATCACTCAGTTAGTGCTCGCCGACAGGACCACCGATCGTTCCGCTGGTGGCATCGTTGGCTTTGCCGTCCTCACCACCGCTCGGCGGCGTCGGATCACTCTTGTCTTCCCAACCTTCCGGCGGACTCGGCTCATTGCCTTCCATGATCTCGACGACCTGCTTGTAGTCGATCGTTTCATACTTCATGAGCGCATTAGCCATCACGTCGAGCTTCTTGCGATGTTCAGTCAGGATCTCTTTCGCGCGATCGTAGTTTCGATCAATGATCTTGCGAACCTCCTCGTCGATCGTGTGGATCGTCACGTCCGACACCTGCTTGTGCTGAGTCACGGAGCGCCCCAGGAACACTTCACCATCGTCTTCGCTGTAGGTAAGCGGGCCGAGTTTCTCGGACAGGCCCCACTTGGTGACCATGTTCCGGGCAATCTCGGTCGCGCGTTCAATGTCGTTGGATGCACCGGTCGTGATGCCGTCCGGGCCCAGCGTCATCTCTTCGGCGATGCGGCCGCCGAACAGCGAGGACAGCTGACTTTCGAGCTTCTCCTTGGAGATGCTGTATTTGTCTTCCTCGGGCAAGTACATGGTCACGCCAAGCGCCCGTCCGCGAGGAATGATGGTCACTTTGTGCACGGGGTCGTGATCTGGCACACAGTAGCCGACGATCGCGTGTCCCGATTCGTGATAGGCGGTGTTGAGCTTCTCTTTCTCGCTCATCACCATCGAGCGCCGCTCGGCACCCATCATGATCTTGTCCTTGGCCTTCTCGAACTCGTCCATACCGACAACCCTGCGATTGGCCCGCGCAGCAAACAGCGCCGCTTCGTTGACGAGGTTGGCCAGGTCGGCACCCGAGAACCCGGGCGTGCCCCTGGCGATAATCGCGGGCTCGACATCGTCGCGCAGCGGCACCTTCCGCATGTGAACCTTCAGGATCTGCTCGCGTCCGCGAATGTCCGGCAATGGCACAACGACCTGGCGGTCGAAACGGCCGGGACGAAGCAGCGCGGGATCGAGCACGTCGGGACGGTTGGTGGCGGCGATGACGATGATGCCTTCGCTGCCCCCGAAACC
>CAZFVT010000189.1:0-6644 GCA_964522355.1 uncultured Woeseiaceae bacterium
TGCGATAGCCGTGGTCAGCGGCTACATGCGCGACGTCGTCGTGAAGGACTTCTCACTAGCCGAAGACCGCATCCGCGTGTTGCCGATGGGAGTGGATCTCGAAAGCCGATTCTCCGGCAAGAACCCGATGCCGCGGGACGACAGCCGGCTGCTGTTCGTCGGCCGGCTGGTCGAGAAGAAAGGTGTCAGCTACCTGCTGCAGGCCTTGCAGCAATTGCGGCGCGAACGTCCGGACCTGTGCCTCGATATCATCGGCGACGGGCCGCTAAGGAACGAGCTTCAGGCCATGACCCGTTCGCTCGAGCTGAATGATGCGGTGACCCTTCATGGCGCTTTGCCGCAATCCGATCTGCCGGAATTCTATCAGCGCGCCACCGTGTCGGTCGTGCCCTCGGTCGTCGACGCGAAGGGCGACCAGGAAGGTCTTGGACTCGTCACCATCGAGGCCATGGGCTGCGGCTGCCCTGTGGTCGCTTCCAACCTGCCGGCGATCCGAGACGTCGTGGAACATGAAGAGACGGGACTGCTGGCCGAGCCGGGCAACGCTGGTGATCTGGCAAGACAGCTGGAGACCCTGCTCGCGAATCCGGATCAGGCCAAAAGCCTCGCGCAGCGGGGCCAGGCATTCGTACTCAGTCGCTTTGACTGGGAGCGCTCCGCCGACGATTACGCCGATACGCTCAGGACGATCATCTAGGCGTTGGCGTCTCGCCAGAGCGTCAGCAGCTCCGCCTCGCGTTCCGCTGAAAGGCCCGCATTCAATGATGCCTGCCGCTCTCTCGGCAGGGATTCGAACCACGCGAGCGTGTCCCTGACCGTCTCCAGCACCGGCCGGATGCGAAGACCCGCCTCGAGGGCGCGGTTCGGTGACCAGGTGTATGAGCCCGCCATTGGTCCGTCAACATCCACCCACGCCGGAATGTGTTGCCAGGCTCGCGCGCCGTGCTCGTCCAGAAAATCTGCAGGTACCCAGTTCAGGTTCGCCGGCGTCGTTGCCGCCTGGGCGCAGGCGTCAAGCAGCTCACCAAACGGCATGGGCGGTCGCACGCAGTTGAACTCGCGCGTGTCGTTCTGCTCAAGGCAGTGGACCATGAACTCCGCAAGGTCTCGAACGTCAATGTACTGCGTGAGGTCTGTCGGTTTACCCGGCGCCAGCATCTCACCACCTCGCCCGACCCGGACCGGCCAGTAGGTAAAGCGATCAGTGCGATCCCTCGGACCAACGATCAGACCCGGTCGAATCTGCGTCACGCGCCCGGGCATGGCCGCTTCCACAGCCTCCTCGGCGTAGGCCTTCAACTCACAGTAGAACGTGGGCACGTCCTCGGAGGTCGGATCCTCGATACGGCCGCGCGGACGATCCTCGGTGCCGTGAGACGGCCCCTCAAGCCAGTTGTCGTACTGGCAGATCGTGGAGACAAACAGGTACTGCTCGACGCTGTCGGCCAGCAGGCTGGCCGAGGCACCGGTGATGCGTGGCACGTAACCGGAGGTATCGATAACCGCATCCCACTGACGCCCCTCGAGCGCCGACAACCCGGCGTCGACCTGCGGGTCGCGATTGCCGACAAGGCGTTCAAGATCGGGAAACATGTCCGTGTTGGTCTGTCCGCGGTTGAACAACGTCACGTTGTGACCCCGATCAAGCGCGTACTGCACGGTGTGCGGGCCCAGGAACCCGGTGCCACCGAGCATGAGGATGTTCAGCGACCGGCTGGCGGTCCCTTCTGCCGCGGATGACCGTCCCGAGAGCGTCAGACCGGCAAGTCCAGCAGTGGCAATAGAAGCGGCAATAAAGGCGCGTCGATCGAGCGACATGGCAGTCTCCGGGCGTTCAGATGGCGCCAATCATAGCGCAGAGCCGCAACCCTGAGATGCATCCCTAAGGTCAAAAACGAATACAGATCGGTTCCTAAAAACGCCCAGGAGGATTCACCACTCAGGCCGCGCGAAGCCCGCAGTCCGCCAGCTTTGAGCAGGCGTCGCGCAGCGCAGTTCGCAGGCCTTCCTCTATCACCGGGTGATAGAACGGCATTGACAGCATGTCGCTGATCGTCAGCTCCTGCTGATGCGCCCAGGCGAGCAGGTGGCCGATGTGTTCAGCGCTCGGGCCGATCATCTCGGCGCCGAGGAACCGGCCGATAATGGCGTCGGCGTAAACGTGCAGAAGGCCTTTGTTCCTGAGCATCACGCGACTGCGCCCCTGATCCTCAAAGGACACCTCACCGGTCACCGTGTTGCGGTGCTTCAGCTCTGCGAACGTTGCGCCGACCATCGCAATCTGCGGATCGGAGAACACCACACCCAGCGGCGAACGCCGGAAGCCTGGCTCAACGTCAGGGAAACGCCCGGCATTGCGTCCGGCAATCCGGCCTTCGTCGGCGGCCTCGTGCAGCAGGGGCTTCGTATTGGTGGCATCACCGGCAAGAAACACGGATGAGTGGCCAATCTGCAGGGTCCGTTCATCGACGACCGGCACGCCCCGCTCGTCGAGCGGCAGGGTCGTGTTCTCGAGACCCAGGCCGTAGACGTTGGGTCGGCGCCCGGTGGCAGCGACGAGGTAGTCGACAGTGATTGTCTGCGTACTTCCTTCCCTGTCCCGATAGCTTATGGAGACACCGTCGTCCGTTCGCTCGATGGCGCTGACGCTGGCATCCGCATCGAGGAAAAATTCCTCGGCGAAAGTTTTACCGGCATAGCTTTTGACGTCCGGATCGGTTAGCGGGCCAACCACGCCCTGGATACCAAACATGTGTACCCGAACGCCCAGCCGATGCAGTGCCTGACCGAGCTCCAGACCAATGACGCCGGGGCCGAAGACCGCGACGCTTGCCGGCAGGTCTTGCCAGTCGAAAATGTCGTCGTTGACGACAAGGCGATCGGCAGCGGCTTCAAAGTGTTTTGGCCAGGCCGGCGACGAGCCCGTCGCGATGACGACGCGTTTCGCATGAACGCGCGTGTGGCCGCCAACCTCGAGCGTGTGGTCATCGATAAACGTGGCGTTACCGACCAACCTGTGCGCTTCGGGAATATTGTCGACGGACTCCACGACGAAACCGACGAATCGGTCTCGCTCCCGACGCACGCGATCCATCACGGCTATGCCGTCGATCGTCACGCTCCCGGTATTGACGCCGAATGCGGGCGCCTGGGCGCTGGCGTGCGCCGCTTCGGCGGCAGCGATCAGGAGCTTGCTCGGCATGCAGCCCACCCGTGCGCAGGTCGTGCCGTATGGCCCGCCTTCGATCATGACCACGCGGGAGGTTGATTCCAGGGCGGCGCGATAGGCCGCAAGACCGGCGGAGCCGGCTCCGATGATGGCTACGTCGACGTTGCGTTGTTGCATGTCTCCACTCCTGATGGCGTCTGAGCGCTTGGTATGGAGGACACGGTAGCAACTCCTGATAATTCTATAAAACAGAATAATAAACACAAACTATCCCATTTAATAGAAATAACAACTCCGCTAGCGTGAGATACCCCGCTGCGGCAGCCAGGGCGCTTGCTGGTCAGGTCGGTGACCAGCACTCCATCAAAGGCCCGACCGGCCAGGTGCTTGCCGCGTTGCTCCTGGGAGCTTGGGTGGGACAGATTTGGAGAGAAAACGCCGGGCCCCTAGCCCGGCGTCGCCAGATCGCGAAGGCTGAACCCCTGCGAACGCAGGAAATTGATGTGCTGAAACAGGTCCTCATTGGAGAGGCCCGACTCGCGCGACAGAATCAGTGCGTCGCCGCGGGCGGGCCGGCCAACGATGCATTGCATGCCATCCTCACTGCGCCAGATCAGGCACAGATTCCGGCAGCCAACCCAGGTCGACGGTCGGCCAAGCAGTGGGAATCGACCGGCTATGCGAAGCCGTCCGTCAGACCCGGTGGCGAGGTCGATAACTTTTCGCCGACCGTGTCGCATGAAGCCCTGGCCCAGGGACACGGCAACCTGCCAACGACCTGCCAGCGTTTCTACAGCTTCTGCCGACTCGGTCCCGCTGAGGCAGCGAGGATCGCGACGCCATGCTATCGACGACGGCAGAAACGCACTGACAAGCTGCTGAGCGGCCGCCACTTCAGTCGGCCTCGACCACCTGGGTGTCGGACAAAGTCGGCGGAAGATTAACGGCCTGGTAGCGGAGCTTGCGATCACCGCGCGCCGGGGCCTCCAGCGCAAGCCAGCGCTCGCCGACGGTCGAATACCAAAGGCGAATCGTCTTCTCCTTGGTCGTCAATGCGTAGCGATCCGCCTCGATCTCCTGGCCGTCCACGGCCAGCACCTCACGTTCTTCGAAGACGATGTCGACAGTTTCGAATTCTCCGGTCTGGCTGTTGAGCAGACGCTCGGCGGTCAGGATTTCCGGGTTCCAGTAAGCGAAAGTCTGTACGCAGTCAGGCAGCACCTGTTCGCCGCCGCTCGACGACACGATAAAGCTGCCGGCCATTGCTTCGCCGTCCACGCGCAGCGCCTCACCGTTATTGTCGGTGCGTGCGGAGATACCGGTCAGACATCCGTCCGCCCAGGTCTCGACGTTCTCGTGGCGGTAGCGAAACGCATTGATGAACAGGATCTTGACGTCGAAGCTGGCGCGCGTCGTCAGCGTGTAGTCGCCGGCGCTGCCGTCAAGCTCAAAGCTGTGATACCCGATCGGCTTGTTGTCGAGGTAAACGTCGAACGACCAGTTGTCTTCACTGGCGGCCAGCGCCGTGCCGCTGGCAAGGGTGCCGAGCAGGCAGGCTGCTGCCGTCAGGCGAGTTTTGTTGATAATTCGATTCATAGCGGTTTCCTGATGGTTGCAGGGAAGCGGCCGGACCGGTCGGTCTAGCTCGTCGCGTAGACGCGATCGTGGCCGTCAAAACGGGTGGCAAGTTGGACCAGCGCAGGCAGGAGGATCATCCAGCCGACGCCAATCGCAGCAATGGTTGTCGTGGGCTCGGTGAAAGAAACGGCGCCGGCCGCTTCACCGGCCATAAACGCCAGGGGTCCACCGATTGCACCGGCAGCCGCTGCGATGAAGACGCTCTTCCGGAGCCAGCGCATACCGACATTTAACGTGGTGGCAAAGAGCACCCACATCGCCACGATCCAGTAGGGCGCCATGCCGCTGGCCAGGGTGCCGGTCTCGTAAACGAGGAACCCACCTGACACGAGCAGCGACTCCCAGACCAGGCCGATGCCCGCCGCTGCGGCGAGCACGAAGACCTCGGGCCGTACGTCCGGAGTCCGAGCGAGGTGCAGCGCGACCACGGCCGCCACGGCAAGGAGTCCCAGTTCCGGACGGCTGGCGGCGGCGGTCAGGATTACGGCGGCCCATCCGGCCTTGAAGGCGATCAGATTTATGAGTGCAGTTTTCATCGTCATTCAGTCTTCAATCGTTCGTCAATCGTTAATCAATCGGTTTGCATTACGTTGTTCGGTTGACGGTGGGCTTCCCTGCCCGGCGGTCATCCTTGAGGTTTGAGATGTTGCAGTGCCGAAGGCAATAAAGGGTCTCTGCCGGGTATCAATTTGTTTCTGAGTCAATCAAGGTTTTTTCCGAATTATTCCGACGGGCCCCCTTACGGCAGAAACCTGCGATAGGATCGGCTTTTCGGCGAAATTATCGAGATTTTGCATGGCCGCTCTACGCACCCCGGACGCCCGTTTTGCTGGCTTGCCCGACTACCCTTTTGAACCGCATTACGTCGAAGTTGATGACCTGCGCATGCATTACGTGGACGAAGGCCCGCGCGATGGCGCGCCGGTACTTCTGCTTCACGGGGAGCCGAGCTGGTCCTATCTGTATCGCTTCATGATTCCGTCCCTCGCCGAAAGCGGCTACCGGACGATTGCCCCTGACCTCATCGGCTTTGGCAAGTCCGACAAACCGGATGACAAGTCCGGCTACAGCTACGCGGGCCACGTCGCCTGGCTCAAGGCGTTCATTGAAGAGCTCGACCTCAGGGACATCACGCTCTTTTGCCAGGACTGGGGCTCTTTGCTTGGTCTCCGGGTCGCTGCCGAGAACGAAGATCGATTTGCACGCATCGCCCTCGGCAATGGCGGTTTGCCTACGGGCGATCAGACGATGCCTAAAGCTTTTCTTCACTGGCAGCGCTTTGCGCGCTACAGCCCATGGTTTCCCATCGGCAAGATCCTGCAGAAGGCCACGGTCCGTGAGCTGAGCGATGCCGAAGTCGCCGCTTATGACGCGCCCTTCCCGGGCAATCGATACAAGGCGGCCGCCCGCGCCTTTCCCCTGCTGGTACCGACACGGCCAGACGACCCGGCGAGCGACGCCAACAGAGCCGCCTGGGAAACCTTCAAGCGCTGGGACAAACCGTTCCTGACACTGTTCAGCAACCGCGACCCGGTCACGCGCGGCGGCGAAAAGCCCTGGCAGGAGCTGGTGCCCGGCGCGAAGAGCCAGCCTCACACGGTGATCCGGAATGCCGGCCATTTCCTCCAGGAAGATAAGCCTGAAGAACTGGTCGAGCACCTGCGCGCCTTTATCGGGGCCGGTTGAGTGGAAACCTTGCAGATAGGCCGGAGTGAGCTTGCCGGTTCGCGGCTCGTTTACGGCTGCATGCGCCTGACCGGCGATGGCTCCAGCGATGCGCGCAAGCAGGGCAAGCGAGCCGTGCATGCCGCACTCGATGCCGGCTACACGGTATTTG
>CAZFVT010000190.1:0-6632 GCA_964522355.1 uncultured Woeseiaceae bacterium
GCAAGAAAGGCCGCGCTCAGGGTGCCGACAAGATAGAAACCGACGATAGGCCTGAGATTCGCCTGGCCGCTTGCCGACTGGTTGGCGATGGCTGCCGCGACGAGCACGAAGACGAGTACCGGCGCTACGGCTCGCAGCGCGCTGACAAACAAATCACCGAGCACGCGCACGCCAAGTGCGAGAGAGGTATCGACGAAATAGAGCAGAACCCCGACAAGGATTCCCACGGCGATTTGCAACACGAGGTTGCCCTGCAGGATGCGTTGCATAAACGTGGTATCGGTCGTGCTCACGGTACTGTCCCGGCTTAATTACTGAGGCCGCCCTGGCGGCTGAAGGGGCGGAGTATAGCCGAGCCGGTTCGACTTAGCGGTCCGCGGCCAGAATGTCCTCCTGCTCATCCCGCCGAGAACGCGACTCCTGCTCAAGGCGGATACCGAACTCTCGCGCAAGGACGCGCTTGGCGGCCTGCGCAGCGTCATTCCCCTTCAAACCCTCAGCCAGGGTCAGCTTGTTGTTGTGGAGATCGTGCGCGCTGATCGTGTAATAGATCACGTGTTTGCCCCCCGACTGTGACTTCATCGAGCTGTCGTGACTCAGGCTTTTTACGGCAGCGATGCTCATGCTGCGAGTGGACACCGGGACACCGAGCAGGCGCCGAACGGCCGTCAGACTGCCCGCATTTGCCGTTACGGTTAGTGAGTTCAGGAGGGTGTAAAGACCCGCAATGGCAAGCAGCGAGCCGATGCCGCCAAAGATGAAGCCCATGAAGGTCTCACCTTCGCGAAACATGAGATACCAACCGGCACCCGCGAACACGGCGCCAATAACGAACAGCATCACGTTCATGCCGAAATTTCGGAAGGGCGGAAAGTGGAGCTGCTTGCCGCCCGGGGTGTGCTGAAAGTTCAGCGACTCGAGGACCGCCTGTTCATCGGCCCGGCTTTCCGACTCGGCAACCGCCTGCATGGTTGACTCAGGCAGCCTGCTCGATGACGCACCGGTGGGATAGACCGGAATTTCATAGTCGCGATCGAGATCGACTCCGGGCAGGTCAGCGGCGAGATTCAGCTTCCAGGACACCGATGAATTGCCCTGGCGAATGGCATCAGATGCCTGCTGGCCTTCGGGTACGTCGAAGCGGAACAGGACCCGCGTGCCGCGCGGACCGGGTTCTGCAGCGGCGCGACCATCTGCCTGCCACAGCGCCGTCTCGCGGGTCGACCGGTTCTTGCCGCTGCCGGAGGTGGTGCGGCGCAGGTTGGTCAGGGTGACCCGGTATTCGGTCGTCGAGGAATAAGGCACGTTGATGTCGATGCTGCCGCCGACGTGCCCGCCAATCGCGCCGGGAAACGGATCGAGGGTGACGGGCGTAGGACCATACCGTCGCCACTCCCGGGTGCGTCCGACGGCCCAGATAATCAGTCCGACCCCCACGGCGGGAAACAGCAGTCCGACGAGCGCCATGTAGTTGCCCTTCTTCAGGACCTCGTCGAAGAGGAGGAACGGCAGCGGCATCGAAACAAGGTTCCAGAAGGCAGCGAAACCGAGGCTGGCAAACATGGCTGATCGGGAGCCCGAACGAATGGCAGCGCCCTGCCAGTTGTCGTTCGCGAGCCACGGGGCGTCCGTATAGGCCGGATCTTCAGGGTCTTTCGGCGCACCGGCACGCAGGCTGAAGTACATGGCACCGAAGCCGAAACCGCCGAACACCAGCAGGAACACGCCCTTGAAGGCGAGCAGCCCCCACCTGAGCTCTGGGAAGAGAATCGAGTCCTGAGGATCGTCCGGGTTGTAGTACACCGCCATCGGCAGCTGTTCGGCGACCGCGGTCTGCAGGCTGCGGCCAATTCTCTGCTGGAAATCGCCGATGTTGTCTGCGCCCTGGCTAATGGCGACGCGGTCATTGCTGTAGTCCACCACGCCAATACGATAGCGGTAAGTCGCGTAGGCTTCGTACGTGGTCGAGTCCTCACCGGTATGGCTGGAATAGCCGCCGCTCACGATAGTCGCCGACGTCGACGGCCACTGGCTCATCTGCCAGGCGTCGTAGACCGTCGTGCTGATCGACCAGCCGGCCCACACCGCCACTCCGGCGAACGGTATCGCAAAAAGGAACAGGAACCAGCGTCCTTTCATTACTACGCTCCAGTTCTGTGGAACCTGAGGTCCGGCGCGCCACCGACAGGACCGGTGTTGGAAAGGGGTGATGCTAGCAGCCAGTTGAATGACGGTACTGTGCGGGCCTTCGCAAACAGCCGCCGAGGTACCCTAACTGTCCGCAGTGGTTGAAAATAGTGAGACATTGATCGAGATTTTTCCGGGTTGGAATCAGTAGTGTCGCGACATGCCGGTATTTAACGATAACCTATCGCTCAGATTCTGGGTGATGCTGCTCGGGGGTCTCGCGATTGCCGCTGTTGCGCTGTGGCCGGGGCTCGCCGGCCCGTTCCTGTTCGACGACTTCGGCAGTCTCGGGGATCTCGGCCGCTACGGTGGCGTCGACGACTGGCATACGTTCAAGCAGTTCGTCTTTGGTGGCACGGCCGGGCCCACGGGCCGACCGCTGTCGCTGTTGACCTTCCTGATCGACGGTACGAACTGGCCGACCGACCCATGGCCGTTCAAACGCACCAATCTCGTGATTCACGGCATCAACGCTGTGCTGATCGGACTCCTGTGTCGGCGCATCCTGGAAACCCTGGCGCTCGATTCAAGCAAGGCGCTGGCCGTCGCGGCGTTCTGCGCCACGGCCTGGGCGGTGCATCCGTTCCTCGTGTCGACGGTGCTCTACCCGGTGCAGCGTATGGCGCAGTTAACCGCGCTGTTTTCCCTGGCCGGCCTGAACCTCTACCTGTATGGACGCTGCCGACTTAACGAACGACCCCGGCATGCCTACCTGTTGATGTCGGCGGCGATTGGCGTTTGCACCGTGCTGGCCACGTTCAGCAAGGAGAACGGCGCGCTGACGCCGCTCATGATCGCCATACTTGAGATCACTGTCGTTGCGAGCCAGGCGGATCGGCTGGGTCGCCTCAACCGGATCTGGGCGATTGTCTTTCTCGCGCTGCCCAGCGCCTTTATCTTTCTTTACCTGTTGCGCATCGGTATCAGGACAGACTTCTTTGCACAACGAGTTGCCCGCAACTTCAGCAGCTATGAGCGCCTGCTGACCGAGTGGCGCATTCTGTTTGACTACCTGCGCCACTGGTTCCTGCCTTCCCTGTACACGTCCGGCATCTTCCAGGATCACGTCGACAAATCGACGGGCCTGCTGCAGCCCATTACCACCCTGCTCTCGCTGTTCGGCCACCTCGCGCTGCTCGCGATCGCGTGGCTGAAGCGGAAAACCATGCCGCTCATTGCCTTTGCCCTGCTGTTCTTTTACGCGGGACACCTGCTCGAATCGACCATCATCAGCCTCGAGCTCTACTTCGAGCATCGCAACTACCTGCCCGCCGCGTTCCTGTTCCTGCCATTGGCCGCCTGGATCGCTGAGAAGACGCCGGGACGGGCTACGTTACTCGCCGGCGTGTTCGTTGTCGGACTCCTTGCCGGCTTCACGCGCTACTCGGCGGTGATCTGGCAGTCCTACCCGGACATGGTTGAGACGGCGGCGCGCGCGGAACCGCGCTCCGCCCGCGCTCAGCAGCAGTATGCCGCCCTGCTCTACAACCGCCAGGACATTGCGAGCGCGATTTCGGTTACGCAAAACGCGCTTGAGCTGCGCCCCGACGACACCACGCTCAATCTCTGGAATGCACTCCTTCTGTGCCAGGCTGGAACGCTTCGGGCGGAGAAATTTGACGCCATCGCGGCCATCCTTTCGACGCGCGAGTACGACCCGCGCTCGCTGGAGGGCTACCAGTCGTTAATTGCAGCGGTCGGCGCCGACACCTGTCCGCGGGTATCCGCCGCCCAGCTCGAGGCCCTGTTTGACGCCATGCTCGACCACCGGGTGACCAGCAACCCGGTAGGTCCGCTGTACGCGCCAGTGACCTTCCTCCTGGCTCACTCACAGCTGCAGCAGGGCAAAGCGCAGGCCGCGCTGGATAACTTCAATCGCTCGCTGTCCTCGCGTCCCGGCGCCGGCCGGGCGATGGCGATGGCGGCGGCGCTCGCCTCGGCGGGTCACTTCGACGAAGCTCTGCAGCTCTCGGACTCGGCGCTGGAATACTTCGGCGAGAGCCAACAACCGAGCGGCATAGCGACCGGCGTGACGCGCGCCGATATTATCGCCTTCCAGGAGCAGGTCCGAACCGCAATGGCCGAAGGACCGAGCGCCAACAAGCCCTGATCGATCACGGTAGCCAGGCACCGAACCCTGCCCGGCCTGTGAACTTTGCATTCCCGGCGTGCTTCCCTGAGTATCGATGCGATGGCGGCGAGACCCCGGAATCGGCAACCCTGAATGAACGCCCGTTCGCACCGTTCGATCGGCCGGCGGCTGATCCTGGCGACTGCACTCCTGCTTCTGGCTAGCTGCAGTGAGAACCTGTCTACGAGGCCTTACATCCTGACCACCGCCACAACCGGCGGCACCTATTACCCGGTCGGTGTGGCACTGGCGACGATCACCAAGTCCCGGCTTTACGATGAACAAGGCATCGCGCTCTCTGCCATCAGCTCCGCGGGGTCGATGGAAAACATCAAGCTGATGCGCGACAACCAGGCGCAGTTTGCGATGCTGCAGGGCATCTTTGCCGCCTGGGCCTGGCAGGGTGACGGGCCGTTCAGCAATCAGCAGGGATTCCTGCGATCAATCGGCGCGCTGTGGCCGAACACCGAACACTTTGTCCTTAACGATGAGCTCGTCACCAACGGAAAGATTGGTGACCTCGACAACCTGAACGGCGAGCGATTCGTGCTCGGTGCCAGGAACTCGGGTGCCGAAAAAAGCGGCGAATACATTCTCGACAGCCTTGGTATTGATTACGAGAGCAAGTTCACGCTGGCCTATATGGGCTACGGCGGTACCGCGAATGCCATCCAGGATGGGGCGATCGTCGGCATGAACATCCCGGCAGGCCCGCCCGTCAGCGGAATTACCCGTGCATTCGCGGCCGTGGGCGACGAAATCACCCTGCTTGAGTTTTCTGACACGGATCTGGAAGCAGTGAATGAGCGCTATCCGCTGTGGCGTCGCCGGGTCATTGCCGCAGGCACCTATCCGAACCAGCCCGATGACGTCCAGACGATCGAACATGCCAACGTGCTCGCGGTGCGTGCTGACATTCCTGACGAGGTCGTTTACCAGATCACCCGGGTCATCTGGGAGAACCTGGGCGCCCTGCGCGAGATTCACAAGGCGACCCGGGAAATGTCGCTGGAACTTGCGATAGAGGGGCTGGGCGCGCCGCTACACCCGGGAGCACTCCGCTACTACCGCGAGATCGGCATCGACGTCCCCGAGGGAATGGTGCCGCCGTGAAGCATCGTGCTCTCAGCTGGGCAGCCATCGTCTTTGCGCTGTTTCATGTCTATAACAACCTGTTCAACGCAGTCTCCGAGCTGTGGTTCGCCGCAATTCACTTCGCCGGCTTTGGCGCTCTGTGCGCTTTGTCTTTTCATCGACCTGAAGCGGCCGCGAGCCGGAATGTCCTGTCGCGTTGGGTGGGCTATGCGCTCGCCTCGCTCTCGCTTGCCAGCACGGCCTATCTCATCGGCTTCGAGGACGCCTTATATTTGCGAGAGGCGAACTTCGCGACGGGCGATTTTGTTTTCTCCGCGATTGCGGTCCTTCTGGCGATTGAGTACACACGCCGCACCACCGGCTGGTTTCTACCGGTACTAATCAGCCTGTCGCTCGCCTACATCCTGTTTCTCGGCCGCTTCGTACCCGGGGTCTTCCAGTTCCCCGGCCTCAGTGCGGAAACCGTGCTGTACCGAAGCTACTTCAGCGCCGACGGCATGTTCGGCATGGTCGCCAACATCTCGGCCACCTACGTCTTCATGTTCATCCTGTTTGGCGCCTTTCTGCTGAAATCCGGCGGCGGCGAGTTCATCGTCAACCTCGCCGGCGTATTCGCCGGACGCTATCGCGGCGGTGCCGGCTTCGTTGCCGTCGGCGGTTCCGGCCTGATGGGTTCGGTGTCCGGTTCCGCCGTTGCGACGACCGTATCCACCGGCGTCATTACCATCCCGATGATGAAGCGAGCCGGCTTCCCGGCGCAGTTTGCTGCGGGCGTCGAAGCGGCGGCCTCAACCGGCGGACAGCTAATGCCGCCGATCATGGGCGCGGGCGCGTTCGTCATGGCGAGCTACACGCAGATTTCCTATCTGCATATCATTGCCGTGTCGGTACTGCCGGCCGTACTGTACTTCCTGACCGTCGCCTATTTCGTGCGCATCGAAGCGCGAAAACTTGGCCTCGCGATTGACGATGCCTCGGAGCGCCGCAGCGCAGCGGACGTTCTGAAGAGCGGCTGGCACTTCATCGTGCCGCTCGCAGTCCTGGTCGGCACGCTTATCGCTGGCTACACGCCGGTGCGCGCCGCTACCTTCGCCATCATCGCTGTCATCGCCGTGTCGTGGATGACACCGGAACGAATGACCCTGGTTCGTTGCCAGGAGGCCGTCCTTGATGCCCTGCGCATCATGGTGCCGACGGCGGTGCTGCTGGTGGCCGTGGG
>CAZFVT010000191.1:0-6626 GCA_964522355.1 uncultured Woeseiaceae bacterium
ATAGGCATAATGCCCTTTGCCATCCACAATGCCGCGTACTAACACAATTACCGATAATTCTTTGATAAATTCATCTACATACCGACCTTCGGCAAGGCGCACGGTGCCAAGAGCCCGGAAGGCTGCGTCGGCGTTGAACCCGCCGGTGGCGATGTTGAAGACCAGGGCTTCGGCTGGAATAACAGCTGCGGCAAGGGCAACGCAGAAGACACCATCACCAGCGGCCTCGAAGGCGCCTGGTCTGCCGCTCCGACCCGATGGACGATGCAGTACCTGCAGAACCTGTATGCCTACGACTGGGTACAGACCAAGAGCCCCGCCGGTGCTACGCAGTGGATTCCTAGCGATGAAAGCGCCGCCAACCTCGTGCCGGATGCTTTCGACGCGTCGAAGCGCCATGCGCCGATCATGTTCACCACCGATCTCGCCCTCAAGGAAGATCCGGCTTATCGCGAAATCACGACGCGCTTCCTCGAGAACCCGGAAGAGTTTGAGCTGGCCTTTGCCAAGGCATGGTTCAAGCTGACGCACCGCGATATGGGTCCCCGCGCGCGCTACCTCGGCGACGAAGTGCCGGCAGAGATTCTCACCTGGCAGGACCCGGTACCGGCCGTCGATCATCGCCTGATTGACGCCGACGACGCAGAAGACCTCAAGGCCGAAATCCTCGATTCCGGACTAAGCGTCTCTGAGCTGGTTCGCACCGCCTGGGCATCCGCTTCTTCGTTCCGCGGCACCGACATGCGCGGTGGCGCAAACGGCGCTCGTGTTCGTCTTGCTCCGCAGGTCGACTGGGACGTGAACAATCCTGACGAGCTGGCTCGCGTCATCGCTCGCCTCGAGAGCGTGCAGGAAGACTTCAACCGCGGACTGCGCGGCGGCAAGAAAGTGTCGCTCGCCGACGTGATCGTGCTCGGCGGCGCTGCAGCTATCGAGAAGGCCGCTGGTGATGCCGGTTATGACGTCAGCGTTCCGTTCGTCGCCGGTCGCACTGATGCAACCCAGGCGCAGACCGACGTTGCGTCTTTCGATGTCCTGAAGCCCACGGCTGATGGCTTCCGCAACTACTTCGGCGAAGCCAACTACCGCTCGCCGGCGGAAATGCTGGTCGAGAAAGCCGCCCTGCTGACCCTGTCGGCGCCGGAAATGACGGCACTGGTTGGTGGCATGCGGGCGCTGGACGCAAACAGCGGTGATGCCGATCACGGTATTTTCACCGACCGTCCCGGCACGCTTAGCAACGACTTCTTCGTCAACCTGCTGAGCATGGACACCCGCTGGGTGCGTTCCGACGACGAGGCTGGCATTTACGAAGGCGTGGATCGCGTCAGCGGTGTCCGCAAGTGGACCGCTACGCCGGTCGACCTGGTGTTTGGCTCGCACGCCGAGCTTCGGTCGATTGCCGAGGTCTACGCCGAGAACGGCGGTGAAGCACGCTTCGTCGATGACTTCATCGCGGCCTGGACCAAGGTGATGACCTTGGATCGTTTCGATCTTGCGAGCACCGCCAACGTATCCATGGCAGCCAGTCAGTAAGCAGTTCCTCGCGAGGTCAATCGCGAGTCCAACGGCGGCGCCTTCAGGCGCCGCCGTTTTTTTTGCTGAACCGGTCCGAGAAGTCCTTACGCTTCGCCCGAACCGGTGCGAGAATAGCGCCGGACCGGCGGACCTGGGGATGGCGTAGCGTGCTGACAGACATCGAGGTAAGGGCGTATTTCGAGAACGGCTGGATCGTTCGTCCATCGCTCTTTAGCCCAGATGAAATCGACGCGATGCGCGATTGCTTCAACCGGCTGGAAAGCATGGCGGGCGGGCTCAGCGAGACCGGACTTCACCAGGGTGCTCACTTCGTTCTCGGCGCGAAGGATGGCGAACAGGTCATCAAGCGGGTCGTCTGGGCCGGTGGCGCGGAGTCCTATCTTCTTGATATTGGCGCGGATCCGCGTTTGACGGTGCCGGCGTCGCAGCTGCTCGACAGCCAGGTCCTTGAACAGCTCCTGTGCCAGGCACACTTCAAGCGGCCGCACGACGGTGTGGTATTCGGCTGGCACCAGGATATTCAACATCGCGACAAGGGCAACGACACCTGGCGTGACGTCAACGGCAGCGGCAGTTTCGTGCAGACCCTCATTGTGCTGGACGACATGTCGCCCGACAGCGGGCCGCTCAAGTTTATTCCGGGCAGCTCCAAGTGGGGGCGCGTCGACTTCGGCAGCCATGACTATGACGATCCCGATAGTTCAACGCGGCTGCCGCCACTGTTCAATCCGGATGATGCCGTCACCATCACCGCCAGCGCCGGAGACACCCTGTTCTTCGGCCCGTACACCGCGCATGCGAGTTTCGAAAACGTGTCTGACAGCTATCGTCGCGTACTGATCAACGGCTACGCGTATCCCGGCGCCAACAATCGTGTCTATCCGGGAGACGGCGCGGGCCGCCAGATCAGGGTCGCGGATGTTTAGTGCCTGGGACTGGGCCATTGTTGCCGCCTATATCCTCGGCACTACCGCAATCGGCCACCGGCTGCGTGGCCAGCAGCAGACCACCAAAGACTTCTTCCTCGGCGGACGCCGACTGCCCTGGTATGCCGTCACCGCGTCCACGGTGGCAACGACGATCAGTGCCGTCACGTTCATCGGCGTGCCGGCCATCGTGTATGCGGCGGACGGCAACTTCGGTTACCTGCAGCTAGCGATCGGCGGAGTCATTGCGCGTATCCTCGTCGCGCGCTTCCTCGTTCCCCTTTATTACGAGAAGGACTTCTACAGTCCCTACGATTACATGACCGATCGTCTTGGCCCGGTGGTAGGGCGGGTGACGGCCGGTATGTTCATCCTTGGCGGCGTCCTGAGCCAGGGCGTTCGGGTCTACGCTACCGCGCTGGTCCTGGAACTCGTGACCGGCTGGTCGCTCGCCGAGAGCATTGCGGTCATCGCGGCTTTTTCGATCCTGTGGACGTGGATGGGCGGGATAGCGGCGGTCATCTGGACCGACTTCGTCCAGTTTTTCGTCCTGATTGCCGGTGGCATTGCCGCCCTCGTCTTCGTCGCCGATGCGCTGCCGGATGGTTTCTCTACGCTGGTCAGCATCGGGCAGGAGGCCGGCAAGTTCGACACCTTCGATTTCTCGACGGATCCGAGGGTCGCTTTCACGTTCTGGGCCGCTCTGCTGGCCATGCCGTTCCAGAACGTCGCGGTTTACGGGACCGATCACCTGTTCGCGCAGCGGCTGCTGTGTTGCCGTAACGAGCACGAAGCGCAGAAAGCGGTGCTCTGGAGCACGATCGGCGAGCTCGTACCGGCCCTCATGCTGACCGTCGGCGTCGGCCTCTATGCGTTTTACCAGTTGAATGCGATGAGTCCGGAACACGCCCTGATGGTTGCCGAGCGCGGCGACCGGGTCTTCCCGGTATTTATCATCTCGGAGATACCCGCAGGGCTTAAGGGCCTGCTGATCGCCGGCATCCTGAGTGCCGCGATTTCGAGCCTGGACTCGATCCTGGCGGCGTTATCGCAGATTTCTCTGACGATGTTTTACCAGCCTTACCTGCGCCCCGAGGCGAGTGAGGCGCAGCTGCTCAAGGCGTCGAGAATCCTGGTGATCCTGTGGGGCGTCATCCTCGGCTTCATGGCCTGGCAGTTTTCCGCGAGTGAGCTGGATCTGGTCACCCTCGCATTCTCCATGACGACCTACACTTGGGGTCCCATGCTCGGATTGTTCATGCTCAGCATCGCCGCCCGACGCTACCGCGTTTCCGGCATTGGTGGCGCCGTCGTCACCAGCATCGGTATCGTGCTTCTGATCAACGAGCCGGAACTGCTCGGTTTTCTGCCCGGCATGGACTACTCGACGCCGCTTCTCGCCTGGCCGTGGTTGTTCCCGATCGGTGCGCTGACCTGCTTCGCGCTGGCCTTCCGCGGTGAACCGTTGCCGGATCCGGTGTAGCCTGCGAAACCGTTGCCCGGATCGGCTTTGCGTCGTCCCCGACGCGGCGCTATAACTGGGTCTCGTCAGGACCTGATTCGACCAGAGGGGAACTCCATGCAACGTACGGGCTCACTTTCGCTAGTTGCGGCCTTGCTCCTCACGGCCTGTGGCGCCGACACCGGAACGTCGCCGGAGGTCTCGGAGCGAGTCGATATCCTGATTCGCAACGCCAGGGTCGTGGACGGCACCGGCAGCCCCTGGTTTTTCAGCGATGTGGCCGTCGATGACGGCAGGATTGTCGCGCTGGCCCCCAGCGTCGACCTCGACGCCGACACCGTGATCGACGCCGCCGGCCGCATGCTGACGCCGGGCTTCATCGATATCCACACTCACGTCGAGGCGTCCGCCTCGCGTTCAGGTCTGGAGGGACTGCCGCGTGCCGACAATTTCCTGCTCGACGGCGTCACGACCATAGTCACCGGCAACTGCGGTGGCTCGGAGGTCGATATCGCCGCTTACCGCAATCGCCTCGAGGGTCTCGGCATCAACGTCGCGACCTTGATCGGGCACAACTCCGTGCGCCGCGCCGTGATGGGCTATGACGATCGTGCGCCGACGGCCGAGGAGCTTGCCGAGATGCAGGCGCTCGTTGAGACGGCCATGCGTGAGGGCGCCGTCGGACTGTCGACCGGCCTCCTTTACGTGCCCGGCACCTACGCGACCACGGAGGAGGTCGTGGCGCTGGCGCAGTCGGCTGCCAAGCACGGTGGGCTCTATGCCAGCCATATTCGGGAGCAGGGCGCGAAGCTGCATGACTCCATCAACGAGGCCATTCAGGTCGGGCAGCAGGCCAATACGCGCGTGCAAATCTCCCATCTGAAGGTAAAGGGCCGGACGCGCTGGGGCAGCATTGGCGATGCGATCTCGCTGATCGACGAGTGGCGGGACCAGGGTGTCGACGTCGTCGTGGATGCCTATCCGTATGAGCGCGCAAGCACGAATCTCGGCGTTAACCTGCCACGCTGGGCGGTAGCGGGCAGTGCCGAAGATATCGCTGCACGGATTGAGGACGCGGAGACGCGGGACCGCATGAAAGCCGAAATGCTGGCGAAGCTCGTCGACGACGGTTACGGAGACTACTCCTATGCGACCGTTGCCTACTTCGCCGCGGACCCCGAGCTCAACGGCATGACGATCAGTGAAGTATCGGCGGCACGCGGCCGGGACCCCGGGCCGGAAGGCGATATCGACACGATTTTTGAAATGATGATCGAAGGCGGCCAGGCCGGCACCCGCTATGGTGCGTCCATGGTTTATCACTACATGAGTAACGACGACGTCGACACCATCTTTCGCTATCCGAACTCGGCCGTGGCAAGCGATGGCGGCGTCGTGGATTTCGGTCGCGGCCAGCCGCACCCGCGGTCGTATGGCACCAACGCCCGCGTAATCGCCGACTACGTTCGGGGACGGGCGGTGCTGACCCTCGAGGACGCCGTCCGGCGCATGACGTCATTGCCGGCGCGTACGTTTGGATTCAGCGACCGCGGCATCATTCGTCCCGGCATGGTGGCTGACCTGGTGCTATTCGACCCGGACCGGGTTACCGACGTAGCGACCTTCACGGACCCGCACCAGTACAGTGAAGGTTTTGACTACGTGATTGTTAACGGCGTTGCTACCGTTGCCGACGGCGACATTACGGACGAACGCCCGGGGCGCTTCGTCAGCTCGGGCGGCGGCAACACCTGATTACGAAATTCGGCAGAAATACATGCAAGCAGAGGTAACCGCCTTTTTCGATGAGGCGACGAACACCGTGTCCTACGTTGTTGCCGACCAGGCAACGGGCAGCGCCGCGATCATCGATTCCGTGCTGGATTACGACCCGGCGTCGGGAAAAACCTGCACGGACAGCGCCGATGCCTTGCTGGCGCACATAGAGGCGCAGGGCCTGAAGGTCCTTTGGATTCTCGAAACTCATGTGCACGCAGATCACCTGACAGCCGCCCCTTACCTGAAGTCGAGCTGCGGCGGACAGACCGCGATCAGTGCGGCCGTTACCGACGTGCAGACGACGTTTGCCGAGGTGTTCAACGCCGAGGCCTCGTTTGCCCGGGACGGATCGCAATTCGATCGCCTGCTGGAGGACGGCGAGTCCCTGCCGCTGGGTGAGCTGTCGGTTCAGGTGATGGCGACGCCCGGGCACACGCCGGCCTGCGTCACCCTGGTCATCGGCGACGCGGCGTTCGTCGGCGATACCCTGTTTATGCCCGATTTCGGCACGGCGCGAACCGACTTCCCGGGCGGCGATGCGCAACAGCTCTACCGCTCCATCCGGGCGATTCTCGCTCTGCCGGAGAGCACGCGCCTGTTCATGTGTCACGACTACAAGGCACCGGGGAGGGACGAGTACCGCTGGGAGACGACGGTCGCCGAACAGCGCAGGGACAACATCCATATCCATGACGGCGTCAGCGAGTCCGAGTTTGTGACCTTTCGTGAGGGGCGCGATGCGGGACTCGGTATGCCGCGGCTGCTGTTGCCGTCCGTACAGGTCAACATGCGCGCCGGCGAGTTGCCGCCCGTCGAAGACAACGGTACGCACTACCTCAAGATCCCGATTTCCGGCGCCTGATCACGCCGTAGCGTCGCCGGGTCAACGGTCGAACTGTTGACGCGTTGACCTGTCGAAG
>CAZFVT010000192.1:0-6600 GCA_964522355.1 uncultured Woeseiaceae bacterium
ACCTTCCGGTAGCCACACCTTCTTGCCGCGAAGGTCTTCCTGCCCGCGAACCGGTTCGTTGGAAAGAATGTAGGCGAAGCCGCCGCCGGCAAAGCCGTAGGTGCTGAATCCAAGGTCTTCCATACCCTGCTCGAGGGTCGGATCCAGTTTCTCACGCACGTAGGCAATTTCTTCCGGCGACTGGAAGAAGAACGGCAGGCCGTAGATGTTCAGGTCAGGGTACTGTCCCTGGAAATCGGTCGGCGAAAAAGTGCCGCCGTGCAGCTGACCGATCTTGATCTTCTGCTGCACTTTGGACTCATTGCCCTGGGCTCCACCCCAGAAAAACTTGAGCTTCACGCGGCCTTCGGTGCGCGTCTCTACTTCTTTGGCGCCGGCAGTGAACTTGGTCGCCCAGGCCGAGTTTTGCGGTGCGAGCGTTGCGATTTTGAGCTGCGTCTGCGCGTCCGCTCGGGGCGCAATAACCAACAGCAAAACAACCGAAAGACAGAGTATCGAGTTACGCATCATCAATCTCCAGAAATTCCCTTATTTCGAGTTCCGCAGCCAGGGTTGGTTCCATCAACCTGAGGCGCCATGCCGCGTCAAAAGTGATCGTCTGCCGATGCCAGCAAATCCGCGGCGTCTCGCTGTGCCAGCACGTTTGTCAGCGTATAACCGTCGACGTTCGGATCTGCCTGCATCACTTCGTTCAGCAACCGATCGTGAATCTCTCGCTCATACAGCGGCCGGGCATAACCCCTCGCGTACTCAACCTTCGCCGACAGATCCTTTCCGTTGGACAGTTCAATGGCTCGCTCAAAATAAGCCTGCCCCTTCTCGAAGTCGCCGCCCAGCGCCGGCGGCCTCAGCGTCACGAGAATACCCAGGTAGGTGTACGTCGTGCCTGCTGTCTCCGGATCGCCGAACTCCAGGTAGCGGTTCAAAAGCGCTTCCATGTGAGGCAATCGAGCCAGCGCTGCCCAATCATCGGAGTGCGCTCGAATGTAGGCCAGAGACGCCACCCCGTAGGCGTAGACCACATCACTGTGCTGCTCGGTCAGGCCCTGCAGGGACGCTTCGAATTCCTCGTAGGTTACTGCATTCCAGTCACAGGAAGGCTCGAATGATTCACACAATGCGCGGGTGGCGTAGTCGCGTCCACGCTCGGTCAGCCTTGCCGCCCTTTCCGGATCGTCGGCGAATACTGCGCCGTAGGACGCGTAGAAACTGGCCGCAGCAGACAGGAGAGCAGGATCATCGGGGCTGCCCTCAATGAGACTGTCGAGCAGCAGCATGTATGCCGGCGCACCGTCGCGTACGGTTTCCGGATCGGTCTGATTGATGACTGCGAGCGACAGATTGTCGGCAAAGCCGCTTGCCGCATTGGAAACGAGCGAGGCGCAGCCGCTTAGTCCCAGAGAAAAGATCACAAGCCCTGCTGATGCCAGTCGCTGGATTCTGATTTTCATGTCCATGCCTCAGGGACCGGTGACCGGTTGAAAGGTTCAGCGCTAGCCGGCAGGCGCGTCTGGAGCGTTCTACCGTCGCGTCATCGACAGGCCGCTATGCGGCATGTAGCGTTGCCACTCGCGGCCCATCGTAATCTGCACAATGCGGCGCCTGACGGGCCGGCGAAGTGCACGATACTCCGGGAACAATCGACCCGTTCGACTAGATCTTTTCCTTGATGCGCGCTGCCTTACCCGTACGACCACGCAGGTAGTAGAGCTTGGCGCGGCGAACGTCACCGCGGCGCTTGACCTTGATATCGCTGACCGTCGGGCTGTAGGTCTGGAAAACGCGCTCCACACCCTCGCCGTGCGAGATCTTGCGAACGGTGAACGAAGAGTTCAGACCGCGATTGCGTTTGGCGATGACGACGCCTTCGAAGGCCTGAAGACGCTCGCGGGTGCCCTCGCGGACCTTGACCTGCACGACCACGGTGTCGCCTGGCGCGAAGCTGGGCACTTCCTTGCCCATCTGTTCGGATTCAATTGCCTCGATTTCTTTGCTCATTATTTTCTACCTGGGTTTTCTACCTGGTTAAAAGCTCGCCGGTCATTCACCGACGTTTCATTCATGTTCTGCTCAACCGGCAACCTCAGCCGGTTCTCATCCTTTACTGGCCTGCTGTAAGGCAAGCCACTCGTCAATCAAAGCTCGGTCCTCAGCACAGAGCTCGTCGCCCAGCAAATCCGGCCTGCGCTTGTAGGTCCGACCCAGCGCTTCAGTTCGGCGCCATCGCGATATTCGCGCGTGATCGCCACTCAGCAGCACCTCAGGCACCGGGATGCCGTCCACAGACTCCGGGCGTGTGTAATGCGGAAAATCCAGCAACCCGTCTTCGAACGAGTCGCAGCTGGCCGACTCGTCGTCGCCAAGCACCCCCGGCAGCAACCGGGAAACCGCATCAACCACGGCCATCGCCGCAATCTCACCGCCACTCAGCACAAAATCGCCGAGCGACAACTCCTCGTCGACGTGCGAATTAATGAATCGCTCATCGACGCCTTCATACCTTCCGGCGACCAGCACCATGCCATCCAGCGCTGCGTATCGCCTTGCCGTGGCCTGATCAAACCGGCGGCCCTGCGGGCTCAGGAACACCACGGGTGCTTGGCCCTGCAAGGAATGCTTCGCCGTTTCCACAGCCGCCTTCAGCGGCTCGTACTTCATGACCATTCCCGGACCGCCGCCATACGGGCGGTCGTCCACCGTGTTGTGCAGATCGGTGGTGAACTGCCGCGGATTTACGCACTGCATGCCCACCAGGCCGCTCCTGACGCCCCGTCCGACGACGCCGAATCCGGCGACGCCTTCTACGAGTTCCGGAAACAAGGTGACGATGCGAAATTGCATAGCCTTAATCCCATTCCCAGTCGACGTCGATAACGCCGTTTTGCAAGTCAACGTTCTTGACGACATCGTCGACTACAAACGGGATCAGCCGTTCCTGGTCGTCGGCACGAACGACAAGTACGTCGTTTGCACCGGTGCCAATCAGGTGATCCACCCGGCCTAACACGCTTCCGTCCCGGTGGCGGACCGTCAACCCTTCCAGATCGGCCCAGTAATAGCTGCCGCTTTCAGGCTCAGGGAGCGCGTCGCGCAATACACCGAGTTCGTTGCCAACGAGCGCCGCCGCCGAATCCCGGTCGGAAACGCCCTTTAGCCGAGCTATGACACCTTTTCCGTGCCTTCGGCCCTCTTCAATTCTTGTTTCGCGACCCTGGCCATCGGCCACCAGCAGGCAGTCGCGATAGTCGAGGATGCCCTCCCGGGGATCGGTGAAGGAGTAAAGCTTCACCCAGCCTCGTACGCCGTAGAGTCCTGTCACCCGGGCCAGAATGACCGGCTCGTCGGCAGATCGCTCTTTCTCGCTGCTCATCAGACGTAGCCGGATGGCAGTCACCACAGTCGAAGCATTCGCTACGGCCGGAAAAACCGGACGCCAGCGACCCGACTCAGGCGTTGGACGCTGCCTCTTTGCGACCCACCTTCAGGAGCTGGGACACACGATCCGAGGGCTGTGCACCCTGCCCGATCCAGTAGTCTGCCCGCTCGATATCAATTCTGAGCTTTTCCTCATTGCCGCGGGCGACGGGGTTGAAGAAGCCGAGGCGCTCGATGTAGCGACCATCGCGACGATTCCGGCTGTCCGTAACGATCAGATGATAGAAAGGGCGTTTTTTCGCGCCAGCGCGCGAAAGTCGAATGCTAACCATGATTCTTCCGTAAATATGACGCGGGCACAGACACAGCTTGGTCCGGCCCCAAGTAAACCGCGCATTGTACGCATTTGGACGTGAAAGGGAAGCGCTTTTGCGGCGAGTTTTGCTAGTTTTTTCCGGGTGTTAGCGGAAGCCGGGCGGCAATCCTCCGCCCGGGCCGCCGCCCATGCCCCCGCCGAGGCCGCGCATCATGCGCTTCATGCCGCCCTTGGACATCTTGCGCATCATTTTCTCCATCTGCAGGTGCTGCTTCAGCAGGCGATTAACGTCCTGGATCTGCAGTCCGCAACCCGCGGCGATTCGCCTTTTTCGCGAACCGTTGATGGTCTTGGGAAAGCGACGCTCCCCGGGCGTCATCGAATCGATGATCGCCATCTGGCGGCGAAGGAGTTTCTCGTTCTCAGGGTTCTTCAGGGCCGCCGGGTTGACGTTGCCTGGCAACGGCATTTTTTCCAGCATTGCAGCCATGCCGCCCATATTGGTCATTTGCTCCAGCTGATCTCGCAGGTCGGACAGATCGAAACCTCGCCCTTTCCGGAGCTTCTTGCTGAGCTTCTCCGCCTTCTCCCGATCAACCTTGTCTTCGATATCTTCGACCAGGGAAAGCACATCGCCCATACCGAGGATGCGCGACGCCATGCGTTCCGGATGAAAGAGTTCCAGCGCCTCGGTCTTTTCGCCAACACCCAGAAAGCGGATCGGCTTGCCGGTGATTTCAGCAACGGACAAGGCGGCACCGCCTTTTGCATCGCCATCGGCCTTGGTCAGAATCACGCCCGTGAGCGGCAGGCGCTCGGCGAATGCCCGGGCAGAGTTTACGGCATCCTGGCCCGCCATACTGTCAACCACAAAGAGCGTCTCATGGGCACCAGACGTGCGATGGACAACTTCGACCTCATCCATCAACTCGGCATCAACATGCAGGCGGCCCGCCGTATCAACGATCAGCACGTCGACGTGCTGACGCCGGCTGTCGTCCAGGGCGCGCTCGACGATCTTCACGGGCTTCTCGGACGCCTCGCTGGCACTGAATAACGCGCCCACGTCACCCGCCAGCGTCTCGAGCTGTTTGATCGCCGCAGGTCGGTGCACGTCTGCGCTGACCAGCATGACCTTCTTGCTCTCTTTCTCAATCAGGCGCCGGGCAAGTTTGGCCGCGGTCGTCGTCTTACCCGCACCCTGCAGGCCGGCGAGCAGGATGACTACCGGGGGCTGCGCCTTGAGATCCAGTCCCTGCGTTTCACTGCCAAGCAGGGTGATGAGCTCACCGTGGATAATCTTGACCAGTGCCTGGCCGGGAGAAAGGCTCTTGCCGACCTCCTCTCCCAGCGCCCTTTCACGGATGCGGTCGATGAAGGACTTAACAACGGGCAGCGCCACATCGGCTTCGAGAAGCGCGAGGCGCACCTGCCGCAGCGTGTCCTTGATGTTGGATTCGGTCAGGCGGCCTTTGCCGCTCAGATTTCTGGCGGCTGAAGACAGGCGGTCAGTGAGGTTTTCGAACATGCGGATCTCACGGCGTGAAGCGAACCGCGAGTTTACGGCATGACCGCAGACGATGGCAGCCCAGCTCTTCGAACACGACTGCCAGGCTTAACTGGCTGCGGCGAAAACTCGCCGGCGTTGACTAGATTTGAATGACCGTGCCGCGCGACAGCATCTGGATCTTCCTCTGCGGCGCTGCGGCTTCGACCTGGGCGAGAATCCGCGCTTCCTCTCCCGGCTTCATACCCGTAAGCCAGATTTCCGGCTCATGCTCCAGTTTCTCGAGGTCGCGAGTCATGGTCGATGGGCAGTAATGACCGGCCGCTTCAGCGAGAGACTCCATCTCGTCGGGAAAGGACACTTCTATGATGAGTGCGCGGAGATCATCGGCGGCATTCAGGACCGGCCAGAGACTCTGGTTCGTGGCGGTGTCGCCACTAACGGCGAACACGCCGGTCGAGTTACGCACCGTATAACCGATGGCCGGTACCGAGTGCTTTACATCGACAGCGTGAAACTGTCGGTGACCGATAGTAATCGTGTCGCCGGGATTGCAGACCTGGTAGCGCAGCATTGGCCGCTCACGATTCGGCAGTTCGGCAAAATCCGGCCAGATGACCCAGTTGAAGATGTGGTTCTGGAGCGCCTTTAACGTCTCTTCGCGCGCGTACACCGTGACCGGCATATCGACATCGTCCGTAAAGATCGTATCGATCAACATCGGCAGACCGGCGATGTGATCGAGGTGCGCGTGTGTGAGGAAGACGTGGCGGATGTGATGCAGGTGATCGAATGACAGCTCACCTACCCCCGTTCCCGCATCGAGCAGTACGTCATCGTCGATCATCATCGCCGATGTTCGGGAGCCAGCACCGATTCCGCCGCTGCAACCCAGAATACTGATTCGCATACTCAATTGCTGCCTCACGTCACTTCGCCTGGCCCCGGTCCGAGGCTGCAAGCATCTTCAACTGCAGGTGACGTCCGAGGATTTGCGGCAGGGTTCTAAAGCATCGCACCATGTGGGATGATTCGTCGAAGTGAAGTTAGGGCAACACCTACTGGGTTTCTGTGTCTCAAATCACAGTTCTTTTTCTGTATTTAATCGCCGGAATTTCAATCATTCTGTCGCGCTGGCCTGCTTACTCAGATCGCCAGCAACCCCTCGTTTCGCTTGCGGTTTTCTGGGGTGCCGCAGCAATTCTCTGGCATAGCTGGATGTTGTGGAACGGCCTCCGGATGACGACCGGCCTGTCGCTGTCACTCGGCAACACGGCGTCCTTCGTCGGCCTGCAAATTGCCATCATCGCCGCCTTCGGTGCCGGCGAAAGTACCCTGCGTGGGCTGTCGGGCGGATTGCTGATTCTCGCCGGCGTCGGCGCTGCGTTCACCGGCATGGGCT
>CAZFVT010000193.1:0-6517 GCA_964522355.1 uncultured Woeseiaceae bacterium
GTCAAGAAGTTACTCCAGGCAACCGAAAGCGAAGGTCCTGGCAAAAAGTACTTGCCATTTCGGATCAGGTAGGGTTCTATGATCTTGAGTTTCTTCCTTCCAATCCGGAGGTGCTATTTGCAACTGCCTGGAAAGCGGAGCGAAAACCGTGGACGATTATCAGCGGCGGCGACAATGAGGACGGCGGTCTCTACAAATCGGTTGACGGAGGCGCAAGCTGGCGCCGTATCACCGATGGCCTGCCCGAGGGCGTCATCGGCAAGCTCGACCTGGCAATCTCACCGGCGGATTCCAGCATCGTCTGGCTGCTGGTCGAAGCGCCGGGCGACGACGGCGGTCTCTACAAGTCAGTGGACCAGGGCGAGTCTTTTGAGCTGGTGTCCAACGAAATGGACATTCGCAACCGGCCGTTCTACTACGCCAACCTCGACGTCGATCCGAAGAACCCGGACATTCTTTATTCCATGGCGACCCGCTACGTTAAGAGTGTCGATGGCGGCAAGACCTGGAGCCGAATGCGGCCGCCGCATGGCGACAGCCACGACATGTGGATTCACCCCGAGGAGCCCGACTTCTTCATTCAGGCCAATGACGGTGGTGCCAACGTCACCTTCAACGGTGGAGAGACCTGGTCGACCCAATTCAACCAGCCAACCACCGAGGTCTACCAGGTCGAGGTCGATGACCAGTATCCCTACTGGCTCTACGGCGGCCAGCAGGACAACGGTTCGACCATCGCCGTGCCGAGCCGGGCGCCGTATCGCGTGCAGAATCACAACGCCTACCTGATTGAGACCGGCGGCTGCGAGACCGGACCGGCGGTGCCGAAGCCCGGCAATCACAACATCGTTTATGCGAACTGCAAGGGGCGCTTTGGCGTCTTTGACAAACGCACCGGCACCGAGCGCGGCTACTACGTCGGCGCTGCAAACATGTATGGCCACAACCCGCGCGATCTTCGCTACCGCTTCCAGCGCGTCTCGCCAATCCATGTGTCGCCGCATGATCCCGACGTCGTGTACCACGCCTCGCAGTACGTGCACCGCACGACCAACGACGGCGTGGACTGGGAGACGATCTCGCCGGACCTGACGGCTTTCGAGGCCGACAAGCAGGTGATTTCCGGATCGCCGATCACGCGCGACATCACCGGTGAAGAGTTCTACAGTACGATCTATTCGCTGCGTGAATCGCCGGTAGAGCGTGGCGTTATCTGGACGGGCTCAAACGACGGGCCGGTCTACGTGACTCGCGACGGCGGCGCGAGCTGGGACAATGTAACGCCCCGCGGGCTTCCCGATGGCGGCAGGGTCGATTCCGTCGAGCCGTCGCCGCACGATGCCGCCAGTGCGTACATCTCCGTTCTGCGCTATCAGCTCGGTGACTGGCGGCCCTATGTCTATAAGACCGAAAACTACGGCGCGCGCTGGCGCCTGCTGACGGACGGTCGCAACGGTATTCCGGCGGATTACCCGGTGCGCGTGGTTCGGGAAGACCCGGTACGACCCGGCCTGCTTTATGCCGGCACCGAGTACGGCCTGTTCGTCTCGCTGGACGACGGCGAGAGCTGGCAGTCTTTTCAGCAGAACTTCCCGGTAACGCCGATTACCGACCTCAAGGTGCATCGTGGCGATCTCGCCATCTCCACGATGGGCCGTGGCTTCTGGGTGCTGGACAACATCACCACCCTGCGCCAGCAGCCGTTCCCGGCCATGCCGTCGGCGGCGATGGTTTTCGCGCCCAAGGAGACGGTGCGCTACCGGCAGACCTTCCGCAATCGCGATCCGGAAACGGTGCCGCAGTACTCGCCGCCGTCGGCGGTCATCGATTACTACCTGCCGGAAGGCTTCGACGCCGCGGTGACTCTCGAGATATTGAACAGCGCGGGTGACGTCGTTAATGCTTATCGCAGCGCTGCAGACAATGCGTCCGGTGATGAGGTCACCGTCATCGAGGACATGTCGCTGAACCAGACGAGGTTCCTCGAGAACGAGACCCTGAGCGCCGACGCCGGCCTCAACCGATTCCACTGGGACATGACCTGGCAGGGTGCGTGGCACGAGGATGAAGACGAGCGCTATGAGGATGGCCCGCTGGCCGCTGCCGGCAGCTATACGCTGCGCCTTACCGCGGGTGACAGCGTGTCCGAGGCGCAACTCGACATCGTGACCGACCCAAGGGTTGCTGATTTCGGCGTAACCTCGGCGATGATCGAAGAGCAGGTCGAGCTTGAGCTCGAGATCGTTGAGCTGCTGAGCAACGCGCGGCAGCTGGCGGCGCGACTCGAGGAAGAGCGGGAAGGGCTCGCCGACGACAGCGACCGCGCGGCGGCTATCGATGAAACCCTGGCGGCGCTGGTGACGGCGGAGGGCACCTACATGCAGCCGATGCTCATCGCCCAGATCAGCTACCTGTACAACATGATCAGCGATGCCGATCAGCAGCCCGGACAGGAGGCGATAGATCGCTTCAACGTTCTGACCGAGCAGTTCGCGGCGCTGAACGCCTCGCCGTAAGTTGACGCCGAAGCAGCGCTCTTGCGGCGCTGCTTCGGCATTCCCTTATCCAGCCGCAAGACTCCTCGTGCTACAAATGAAGACATGATCTTCAGCCGATAGCGCGTGGAGTAACCCTATGCAAAGACTGACGTTTCTCGCAGTCCTCCTGGCAACGATGGCCCTCTCGTCGGGCTGTGACCGTGATCCAATGTCCGAACGTGGCTTTCGTTTACCGGAAGGCGATGCCGTCGCTGGTCGTGAGGCCTTTCTCTACATGCAGTGCAACCAGTGCCATACGATCGAAGGCGAAACCCTGCCCGTGGTCGCTGACGCGGACGCGCCTTACGTCGAGCTGGGTGGGCCGGTAACGCGAGTGAAAACCTACGGTGAGCTGATTACGGCGATTATCAATCCGTCACACAAGCTCGCCGACGGGTATGCCAAGGAAGTCGTCGCTGTGGGCGACGAATCGAAGATGTATATCTATAACCGCTACATGACGGTGCAGGAATTGACCGACATCGTCATGTACCTCCAGTCCCACTACGACCTGGTCGTACCCGACTTTCACTACCGGGTTTATCCCTGACGGGATACAGCTGGGGGCAACGGCCCGCTGCGGCTTCGCAGCGGGCTGTTACGGTTCATCAGAGCGCCTCGCCTGGATGGGCTAGCGATTGAAATGATCCATCAGCACCTGCGAGACGCAGCTGGTGAGTCGCTTGCCGGTTGAGATGTGCAGGAACTCATTCGGCCCGTGGGCATTGGAATTGGGGCCCAGCAATCCGGTAACCAGGAACTGAGCCTCGGGGAATTTCTCGCCGAGCATGCCCATGAACGGGATGCTGCCGCCGGTGCCCATGTACATCGACGGCTTGCCGAAGAACACGTCCGAGGCCTCCTGCATCGAGGCTTCCAGCCACGCTGCAACCGGCGGGGCGTTCCAGCCGTCCATGGCGGATTCGACGTCGAAGCGGACCTGCGCGAAGCGCGGCGCGT
Organism: uncultured Woeseiaceae bacterium; assembly: GCA_964522355.1. GTDB lineage: Bacteria > Pseudomonadota > Gammaproteobacteria > Steroidobacterales > Woeseiaceae > JBFGFX01. The sequence goes on from CAZFVT010000193.1 coordinate 3,498, forward strand.
CGGCCTCTAGCAGGGCTTTGACGGCGCGACCGGCGGCTTCGGCATTGGTGGTCGGGGGCAACCGGAAGGAAAGCTTGAGGGTCGTGCGCGGCAGCTGCACGTTGCCGGCGCTGGCCAGCTCCGGCAGGCCGTCGGCCCCGGTCACCGACAGGGTCGGCTCCCAGGTGTTCTTCAGCAGTAGCTCATTCGGGCTCTCTTCTGCCACCGCCTCCTCGTCCACCCAGGGAAACTTCTGGTAGACCGTATCGCCGAGCACCCCGGCGGCGCGCTCGGCCTGCTGCAGGCGCTGTTCCGGAATATCGGCGTAGAGTTCGGCCGGGAGGATACGTCCCGATTGTTCGTCTTCGATGCGACTCAGGAGCTGTCGGGCGATGCGGAAACTCGAGGGGACGATGCCGCTGGCGGCGCCGGAATGCACGCCTTCGGTCAGGACGTCCACGGAAAGGTTGCCGACGAGATTGCCGCGCAAGGACGTCGTGCACCACAGCTGGTCGTAGTTGCCGCATTCCGCGTCCAGGCAGACAACGAGACTGGGCGTGCCGATCTTTTCTTCGAGCTTGTCGATGTAGAAGGGCAGATCGAAACTGCCGCTTTCCTCGCAGCCTTCGATCAGGATGACGCAACGCGCGTGCGGGATGCCCTGCCGTTTGAGGTTGCTGATAGCCGTCAATGAGCCAAACACGGCGTAGCCGTCGTCGGCGCCGCCGCGGCCGTAAAGCTTGCCGTCACGAATGACCGGCTCCCAGGGCGAAAGGTCCGCCTCCCAGCCGGTGAACTCCGGCTGCTTGTCGTAGTGGCCGTAGAGCAGGACGGTGTCGTCCGAGTCGCCCGGTACCTCGAGGAACAGCACGGGTGTGCGCCCTTCAATGCGCACGATGTCGACGGTCAGCCCGTCGATAGGCTGCTTGCGGCACCACTCCGCGAACTGGCAGACGGCCTTTTCCATGTGGCCGTGCCCGGCCCAGTCAGGGTCGAACGCCGGCGACTTGTTCGGAATGCGGATGTAGTCACAAAGCTCCGGGATGATCGACTCATCCCAGGCGCTGTCCACGAAGCGAGCGGTTTCCCTGGTGTCCATAGATTTTGGGTTCCCTTAAGTCTGTTGCCCGGTACCTTAATCAGTCCGACAGTTGGCCGTACTGGCCCCTATAAAAGAGCAGGGGGTCGCCGTCCTGTGATTCGTAGTCCAGCACCTCGCCGATGATGATGTAGTGGTCACCACAGTCGTGGGTCTCGAAGCGGGCGCATTCAAACCAGGCCAGCGTGTCGTTCAGGCGGGGTACGCCGTTCGCGCTCTCGGTATACGCCGTACCCTCGAACAGCCGGGCGTCCGATTTGGCAAAGTGGCGCGAAAGGGGTTCCTGCTCCTGGGTGAGCACGTTGATGCCGAAGTGTTCCGCATCGAGGAAAGCCTGCAGTGAGCGCGACACCTTGGCGATGTTCCACAGCACGAGGGGCGGCTCTAGGGAGACCGAGCTGAAGCTGTTGGCGGTAATGCCGCAGGGTTCACCGGCAGCATCCCTGCAGGTAATTACGGTGACGCCGGTCGCGAAGCGGCCAAGACAGCGGCGAAATTGGACGAGATCGTTCAAAAGTAGTCCTTGAAACGAGCATTTCCTGGCTCGTTTGTTAAGATGTTAATGATTAATATATTAACTAAGTGGGCTGGATGGCACTCAACGACTTCACAGATTCCCTGCCGATGCTGTTGTATCGCGCCAGTGACGCGGTTATGCCGCGTTTTCGCCGGATTTTCAACGAGTCTGGCATAACCGAGCAACAATGGCGCGTGCTTCGGGTGCTGGCAGAGGTTAATTCAATGGCGACGCGCGAACTGGCGGGCGTTTGCCTGATTCCTGCGCCCAGCCTCGTCGGCATTGTCGATCGGCTGCAGCATGCCGAGCTGGTTGCCCGCGCACCCGTCCCCGGCGATCGCCGCAAGGTCATGGTCAGCATCACGCCCCAGGGCATGCACCTTCACGATCGGGTTGGTCCGCAGGTGACCGCAACCTACGCTGAGCTGATGCAATCGATCGGACCGCGTCAGTGGATCGCGCTGTCTGCCGCACTCAACGACCTGCTCGACACGTTGGAAGATTAGGCACACCGTGACACGACTGGCGAGCCGCACCTGCCGCGAGGCTATCGAAGCGTCCCCGGCGAACGTGCTAACGTTTTCGCTTCGCCGTTGATCCAACGCGGTACGCCGCAAGACAGAACCATGCCTCACCAGATCATCGAATACTCAGCCAATCTCGATGACCTCATCGACATCGATGAGCTGGTGAGCGTCATGCACGATACTGCCGCCGCCATTGAGGTTCTCCCGGTCGGCGGTCTGCGGACCCGCGCCGTCGCCCGCGAGTACTACCGGATCGCGGATGGGCATGAGGACAATGCGTTCATCAACGTCGTCCTGAGAATCGCGCCGTCGCGGACCTTCGAGCAGAAGAAGGCGGCCGGTGAGGCGCTGTTCGAGGCTCTGTGCGCGTTTCTGCAGCCGACGTTCGACAGCTCGCCGCTGGCCATCTCCTACGAGATTCAGGAGATCGATGCGGACTTGCGCTGGAAGCTGAACAACATCCGCAGCTACATGGACACCCGAAAACGCGAGTCGCGACATTGAGCCTGGTCTATTCAGGCGTGCTGAGTCATGCCCCGGGCATTACCGGCCGCGCGCACCTGGTGAAGAACCTGGAAAAGCGCGACGAGTTCTACGCGCGACTGGACCAGCAGCGCCAGGAGATTCGTGAAGCCGGTGCCGAGGCGCTGATCGTGATGGCCGCGGAGCACTTCGCCAATTTCTTCATGAACAACATGCCGGCCTTCTGCATGGGCATAGGCGAATCCTATGAGGGTCCGATCGAAGACCCGGAATGGCTGCGAATCGAGAAGCACCGGGTGCCCGGAGCGCCAGACCTCGGCACGCGCCTGACCCGGGAAATCATGCAAAGTGTGGACGTTGCCTACGCGGAAGAGTGGAAATTCGACCACGGCATCATGGTTCCGCTGCATTTCCT
>CAZFVT010000194.1:0-4330 GCA_964522355.1 uncultured Woeseiaceae bacterium
CGGACGACGCGACCTGGGACAAGGCCGAGGAGTTGGGCGAGGTCCTCGCATCCGTCGACGGACCGGTGCTCATGCACTGCTTCAGCGGCAATCGAGCGGCATCGATGCTGGCAATGACGGCAAAGCTCGAGGGCGCCAGCAGCAGCGAGGCGCTGGCGTTAGGCAAGCGTGCCGGACTGACCCGCTGGGAGTCGCAGATCCAGGCGATCCTCGAGGCACCCACTCCTTAAGGACTAGAAACGGCCGCTGAACTGGATGCCGATCTGTCGATCGAGACGGACGGCAACGTCGAGGTTTTCGAATCGGTCAACGAACAGCAGGGAACTGGCGATACCGACGGCGGCGCCCGCCAGTACGTCGGCCTCGTCATGTTCGTCGGCATCGAGCCGTGTCCAGCCGGTATAGGCTGCCAGCAGGTAGGCCGGGATTCCCGCCTTCAGACCGTATCGCCGCTGAATGAACGACGCGCCCTGAAAGGCCATAGAGGTATGGCCCGAGGGCAGAGCATCGTCGTCGCTGCCGTCCGGCCGGTCCTTGCTGATTACTTCCTTCAGCAACAGCGTTGCCGCCACGTTGGCCGCGAACGACTTATAGAACTGCGGTCGGCCATCCGGGTCGTCGTAGACGTAGGTCAGGGCGAAGGCGGTTACTGGCAAAGCCACCCGCAAGATCTCACCGCTGGTTTCCACGGAATCCCCCGCATGCGCGGCCGAAGACATCAGCAGTGCCGCCAGCGCTACGCGGGCGGCTGCCAAAAACCGCTGGCCGTGACCCTGATGCGTGACTTGACGAAAGGCCACATTCCCCGCGATCGCTACAGGTTTGGCGCGGGTTCGGCCCGGGTTGCCGCTCGTGCAGGAGTGGATCAGGAAGGGGCGATGTCGCATCACGCGTCTCCGGTGGTCTGGCCCGTGAGGCGGCCGAAGTCAGGATCGCAGATTGTTCCAGATCAGGCCTCGGCGAGCCACGGCTCAGCGCATCGATGTCGAGTTTGGTCTTGCCGATTGGCGTCACCGGCAGCACCGTGACCCCGACGCGGGGATGTGACAGACTGAAGCCCTATCGTGCGATTTTGCGGGGGAATAGCGATGGCCAACCTGAAAACAATCCTGGTTCCAACCGACGGTTCCGAAGGCGCGCAGAAAGCGGCGGCTTTCGCCGGTGATATAGCCCGCGCTACCGGTGCGAAGGTGTTGATTCTCACCGTGCAGGATGAGGAAGAGATCATCCAGTACGCGTGGGGAGCCGGGGATGCCGCGACCGCGACGCCCTACGCACAGATGCCGATCGAGGACATTCGCGGCATGCTGGACAATCGCGCTCGTGGCAAGGAGCTGCCGGATACCGTCGCCGCTGTAGGTGAGCTCGAAGAACCACCCGAATCGCTGGTGGAGTGGGGGCATCCGGTCGGCGAGATCTGCAGGATTGCCAAGGAACGGGACGTGGATATGATCGTAATTGGTAGCCACGGCCGCTCCGGTTTCGCCCGTGTCGTTCTCGGCAGCGTCAGCAACGCGGTAGCCAACCAGGCGCCGTGTCCGGTGACGGTTGTTCGCTAGCACCGCTTGGACTCTCCCGACGCTTAACGTCGCGGCGCAGCTCTGCGCCGCCTTCCGTTGTGGCCTTGGCTTCAGCGATCCCTTCAGCGATCCCCCAATGATCCCGGCCTGACTCCGATCGACCGCGTATAAACCCCCACCGCTTGCCCGGCATCTATATAGGCAGGGATTGGAGAAGCACGGGAGCGGGGCGGTGAAGATTGCGGACACCTCGGCGCAGGATGTTGCTGTGCGGCGCGGGCCGGGCGGGCGACGGCTGGCGTTCTCTGTCGCATTGGCCGCGTTCGTGGCAGTCCTGATCGTCTGGCTGGTCGTGCCCATCGTGACCCGTTGGGCAAGCGCTTCGATCTCCGTACCTGCTGAGCGTCTGCGCCTTGCGGTCGTGCAGCGAGGTGACCTGGTTCGTGATGTAGCGGTGCAGGGCAGGGTCGTTGCTGCCGTTAGCCCTACGCTGTACGCAACCGATGCAGGCTCGATTTCCCTGCTTGTAGACGCCGGAGCTGCCGTCTCCCGTGACGAGGTGCTGGCGGTGATCGATAGCCCGGAACTCAACAGTCGTCTGCAACAGGCCCGTTCAACACTCGCCCAGCAAGCCGTCGAACTCGAGCGCCAGCGCATTGAGTCTCGCCAGCTCGCGCTTGAAAGGCGGAAGCAGGCAGACCTTGCGGCGATCAGCCTGGAGGCCGCCGAGCGTGAGAAGCGTCGAGCGGACGCCGCGCATGAAATCCACGTGATCCCCGTTATTGATTACGAGAAGGCGGGCGATGACCTCAGGAATGCCGAGCTTGCCTACACGCACGCGCAGGCGGATGCCGATCTGTTCGATGAGCGTCTGGCCTTTGAGCTGCGTGCCAGCGAACTCGCGCTGGAGCGGCAGCGACTGCTGGTTGCCGACCTGGAGCGACAGGTCGATGCCCTGGCGATTCGTTCGCCGGTCGACGGCGTCGTCGGCGACCTTCTGGTCGACGAGAAGGCGGCCGTTCGCCGAGACACGCCGGTCATGGCGGTCGTCGACCTGACAAATTTCGAGATCGAGGCACAAGTGCCGGAGAGCTATGCCGACGATCTTGCGCTGGGTATGCCTGCAGAGATCAGTATTGGCGCGGACATGCATCCTGGCGAAGTCGTTGCCATCTCCCCGGAAATCGTTGCCAACCAGGTTTCGACCCGACTGCGATTCGCCGCCGCGGCGCCCAAGCGGCTGCGACAGAACCAGCGTCTGTCCACGCGCATCCTGCTGGCTGAGCACCCGAACGTGCTGACGCTTCAGCGCGGCCAGTTCCTCGACAGTGGCGGCGGCCGCATCGCCTATGTCCTCACCGAAGATGGTGCCGCTGAACGGCGTGCGGTGAACCTTGGTGCCCGCAGTCTTGCTGCCGTCGAAGTGCTGCAGGGCCTCGAGGAGGGTGACCGGGTGGTGATTTCCAGCACCGATCTTTTCCGCGGCGCGGACCGCGTTCTGATTTCAAACTGAGGCGAAGGGGCCTGAACGTCATGCTGATAATGAAGAAACTTTCGAAGGTCTACCGGACCGATACCGTTGAGACCCATGCGCTGCGCGAGTTTGACCTCGAGGTCGATGAGGGCGAGTTCGTTTCCGTGACCGGCCCGTCCGGCTCCGGCAAGACGACGTTCCTCAACATCGCCGGTCTGCTCGAAGACTTTGATGACGGTGAGTACCGGCTGGATGGACGTAACGTGTCCGGGCTGAACGATCGGGAGCGCTCGCGAGTTCGTAACGAGAACATCGGCTTTGTGTTTCAGAGCTTCAACCTGATTCCCGACCTCGACGTGTTCGACAACGTCGACGTACCGCTTCGTTATCGGGCGTTCTCCTCAGCCGAGCGCCGGCGCCGGATAGACCGCGTGCTGGAGACGGTCGGTCTCGGTTCACGCCGCAAGCACCTGCCGTCACAGCTATCCGGTGGCCAGCAGCAGCGGGTAGCCATTGCCAGGGCGCTGGCGGGTGAGCCCAGGTTTCTGCTCGCCGATGAGCCCACCGGCAACCTGGACTCCGGCATGGCCGAGAGCATCATGCAGCTGTTGCTCGAGGTTAACCGTCAGGGCACGACGATCATCATGGTGACGCACGAACCGTCGCTGGCCGCGAGGGCAGGTCGCAACATACTCGTTCGAGACGGCCGCGTGACCGACGCGGAAGACGGCGCGGTCTTTGCCGCCGCGGCTACGGCCTGAGGTACGGGCGATGTTTTTCTACTATCTCAGGCTCGGCGCCATGAGCGTGCAACGACATCCCCTGCTCACCGGACTGATGCTGGCGGCGATTGCGATCGGCATCGGTGCCTGCATGACTGTTGTGACGATCTATCACGTCATGAGCGGCAACCCGATCCCGCACAAGTCCGATCAGCTCTACTACGTGCAGCTCGACAACTGGAACCCGCACGAGCCCAACAACGACTATGGCCTGCCGCCCGATCAGCTGACCTATCGCGATGCGACGACACTGCTCGCCGCCGCCAAGGCCCGTCGCCAGGTCGTGAGCTATCAGATTGGCCATATCCTCGAGCCCGAGAGCGATGAGCAGCGACCGTTCCAGGTGGAGGGGCGGGCGACCAGCGCGGACTTCTTCGCCATGTTTGACGTGCCATTTCGGTACGGCGGCGGTTGGGATCAGGCGGCCGATGACGGGCGGGAGCGGGTTGCCGTGATCCGCCGGAGCATCAGTGAGCGGCTTTTCGGCGAACGCAATCCGGTTGGCGATCGTATCCGGATGAACGGCGACTTCTATCGCATCACGGGCGTGCTTG
>CAZFVT010000194.1:4340-6514 GCA_964522355.1 uncultured Woeseiaceae bacterium
ACCGCGTTTCTATGACCTGCCAACCTCTTAGCTCAATATCTAAGCGGACGGCTTCATCCCGTTCAACGTTGCCGTCGAAAAGGAGCTGAGCGGCTGGGGCAACACCAACTGCTGGAAGCAGGTCGAGGAGCCGGGCTGGGAGGGCTTTCTCAACTCGGAGTGCGTCTGGATGCAGATGTGGGTCGAACTTCACGGCGACGCCGAGGTGGCGGACTACCAGTCCTACCTCGACGCTTACGTGGCCGAACAAAAAGCGCTCGGCCGGTTCCCGCGTCCCATGAATAACCTGCTTTCGCCGGTCGCGCAGCACCTTAAGCAGCAGCGTGTGGTCGACGAGAGCGTCTATATCCTGCTCGTCCTCGCGCTGCTGTTTCTCATGGTTTGTTTGCTCAACACCATCGGTCTGCTGCTCGCCAAGGTAATGCGCCGCAGCGGCGAGATCAGCCTGCGTCGCGCGGTCGGGGCATCGCGGGGCAATGTCTTCACCCAGTACGTGGTCGAAGCCGGACTCATCGGGTTCGTTGGTGGTCTGCTCGGCATCGGCGCGACGAAGCTGGGGTTATACGGCATTGACCGCCTGTACACCGGCGACGAGAGCATCCAGAAACTGCTGCAAATGAACTGGACGATGGTATGGGCCGCGATTCTGCTCGCCGTTATCTCAGCCGTCACCGCCGCCATCTATCCGACCTGGCGCGTCTCGCGCATCCAACCGGCCAGTCAGCTGAAGACGCTGTAAGAACTCAGGGAGACAGATCGTGGAAACCGGACCCATTTTTCGTGCCATGCTGAGAAACAAATCGGGCTTTGCTCTGATCGCCATCCAGGTGGCGGTGACCATGGCGATCATGGTCAATGCGATAGCCATCATCCAGGAGCGCTCGCGGCTCATGGCCCGCCCCAGCGGTGTCGATGAGGCCAACGTCTTTCATCTAAGCAGCATGAACTTCGATCCGGACGCGGATCTGCGCGTGCTGATCGAAGAAGACCTGCGTGCGCTGCGCGGCATGCCCGGCGTCGTCGATGCCTTCAGTTCCAACTCGGTGCCGCTGCGCGGCGGCGGCTGGTCAATGCGACTCAAGACCGAGCCGAACGCCGAACTGGAGGGCTCCGGCGTAGCGATCTACTTTTCCGATGAACACGCCATCGATACCTTCGGCACGACGTTGATCGCGGGCCGCAATTTCCGGCCGGAAGAAATTCGCTGGAACACGCCGGAGACGCTCCAGTGGCCACCTCTCGGTATCGTGTCAGCTGCGGTGGTAGAAACGCTGTTTCCGGGTGAGCCGTTGGCAGACGTCCTCGGCCGAACGACCTATATCAATGATGACAACCCGGTACAGATCATCGGTGTTGTCGATAGACTGCAGGCGCCCTGGAGCACCTGGACGTCTATTGAACGTTCCATGCTGGTTCCGGAATGGCGCGAATGGGACAACATTCGCTACGTGATCCGTACGGAGCCCGGCGAGCTTGATCGGATGATGGTCGAGGTCGAGGAGATGCTGGTCGCCCGAAATCCGAATCGGGTCATCCAGAACCTGAGAAACATGGCGGAGACCCGGGCACGCAGCTATCGCGATGATGCGGCCATGATTGGCATGCTGACTTTCATTGTCACCCTGCTGACAATCATCACCGCGCTCGGCATCGTCGGCCTGGCGAGCTTCAGCGTCAGCCGGCGGACTAAACAAATCGGCACTCGGCGCGCACTTGGCGCGACCCGGGGCGCGATTCTTCGCTACTTCCTGATTGAGAACCTGCTGGTCAGCACCGTCGGCGTGGTCTTCGGAGGTGTGCTGGCCGTGGCGCTCAACGTCTGGCTGGTCGACACGTTCGAGACGGCACCGATGGACTGGTATCTCGTACCGGCGGCGATGGTGACCTTGTGGGGCGTTGGCCTGTTCGCGGTTGCCGGGCCGGCAAGGCGCGCGTCAAGGGTTTCGCCGGCGATTGCTACGCGGACGGTTTAGGTGGCGTGAGCGTGGGCGTCCTTGTGACAGGGGATCGCTGATTGATTTTGAGTGGTAGCGCACGAGCAGGTTGAGCGCGTAAGCGGCGGGAATTGATCGGGACCATCCCTGGTCCCGACCCTCGCTTCGCGAGGGCGCCTTCGGCGTCCAAAATCGCTCCCGGCGATTTTGTGAACCCGCTACGCGGGCTCTCATCCCACC
>CAZFVT010000195.1:0-6510 GCA_964522355.1 uncultured Woeseiaceae bacterium
TGACGTGATAGAACTGCGCGGTCTACAACCAGCCGACCGTGATAGAACTGCGCGGTCGGCTGGTTGTAGACCGATGACCAGGACTTGCCGCCGTTGAACGTCGTGTTGCCGCCGCCGTCGTTGGCTTCGATCATCCGTTCCGGATCGTTCGGGTCGATCCAGAGATCGTGGCTGTCGCCGTGGGGGATCGGAATCTCGTCATAGCTGTATCCACCGTCGTCTGAGTGCCACAGCCGCGTGTTCTGAACATACAAACGGTCCGGATCCGTCGGATGCGCGTGAATGCGGTGGTAGTACCACGGCCGCTGCAATAGCTCGGCCTTCTGACTAACTAACTCCCAGTTAGCCCCACCGTCGTTTGAGCGAAAAACGCCGGTCTGGTCGTCCTCCGCCTCGATAATGGTCCAGACACGGTTTGGGTTCGCGCCCGAGACCGCGATACCGATGCGCCCGCGATTTTCGCCGGTTGGCAGCCCGGGGTTGCGGGTCAGGTCCTCCCAGCTGTCGCCGCCGTCGATCGACTTGTAAATGCCGGTGCCGGGCCCGGCGGCCCGCAGGCCCCAGGCGTAACGTCGGGCCTGCCACATGCCGGCATAGAGCACGTCCGGGTTCGTCGGGTCCATCTCAAGGTCGCCGGCACCGACGTCGTCGTTCATGTAGAGGACCTTTTCCCAACTCTCACCGCCGTCACGAGTGCGGAAGATGCCGCGCTCGTCGTTGGGACCCCAGGCATGTCCCAGGGCCGCCACATAGACCAGCTCGGGATTTTCCGGGTGGACGATGACGTTGGAGATCTGGCGGGTGTCCTCGAGTCCAATATGGCGCCAGGTTTCACCGCCATCGTCGGATCGATAAACCCCGTCGCCGTGCGATGTATTGCCGCGGATCGCGTGTTCACCCATGCCGACATAAACGGTCTCAGGGCTGGAGGGCGCCACAGCAATTGCACCAACGGAGCCGGTCTTGAAGTAGCCGTCCGATACATTGACCCAGTTGTGGCCGGCGTCCGTTGTTTTCCAGACGCCACCGCCCACCGAACCGAAGTAAAAGGTGAGCCGGTCCGTAGGGTGCCCCGTCACGGCAATTGACCGACCGCCGCGGAACGGACCGATCATGCGGAAGTCCATATCATCGAGTGGAAGGGATTCTGGTCCCGACATCCCCTGCCCGCTGACCGGGGCGGCAACGACAAGCATAACGAGCAAGGCCAGCCACCGACCGAGGCGCGCCGACGGGCCACCTTCGGTGTTCGAGAAAACCTGCCGGAAACCATAGGCGCCTGCGCGCCCGTCAATCAGTCTACTCTTCGCAAGCATGAGACCCCGCCTTTTGAATTGTTTTTGTAGGCCCCGCTCTATCGGGAACCTGTGCCCCTTCGGTCAGCCACAATATACGCCGCTATGTCCGGCGAATCATTGGAAACTGCGAGGTGATGGGTCTCATTGGAGTGGCGCTATGTCGGAGCCTGTCCCTTGCCGTGCGAAGCCACTCCCTAGCAGTCGTCGGGCGACCACTCCAGGCTGCGCCGAAAGCGGCATTGTGGATTGGCGCAGGTCAGAGACGCCCCTTCCACACTGTTGGCAGCCACGCGTTCCGAGGCGCCGCTGACGAACTCGGCGCCGCACTCCGGACAACCCTGACTCAGATCGACAACTTCGACCGCGTGACTCTGAGACTGCATCGTCTTCGAGTCATCCCAGTCCAGCAGGCGATCGGCATACTTTGTCGCTTCCTGCTCGCTCATGACCGACTTTCGATGGGAGCGAATGTAGGTTACGAGCTCCTTCAGGAACAGGACGCTCGACGGCAAAGCCGTTCGGAATTTGCCGCGTCCGGCGAACACCACGATTGACTGTACCTGCCGCGGGTCGCAGCCGAGGAAGTCGGTGACCGCCGCCACGTGCTTCAGGTTCTGCCGGTACGGGTTCAGAAACCTGAACTTCTTGTGAAAGGACTCAAGCGTCCAGCTGTACTCCTCTTCACTACCCGAGATCCAGCCGGAATAGTTCCTCGTTTCGATGACGAAGATACCCGTGGGCGCCACGACGATGTGATCGATCTGCAGCGACTCGCCGCGAGCCGGTAGTTCAAGATTCTTGAGGACCCAGTAGGAGCCATCCTGCAGCTTCTCGCGCAGCAGCCGGTCGACACGTTTTTCGCCGAGCACGCCTGCCGCTTGCGCGGCGAAAGTGAAGCCACCGGCAACCGCCAGAAGCCAGAAAAGAAGTAGAGAGACAACAATGAATACAGGGTCCATGAATGCTCCTGCAGTCTGCAAAACCAGAAGCATTCATCATGCGTTGAAGGGCCATATCGGTACTTGTCCGAGGGCATCGACCTGTTATCTCTTGGCCGACAGGAAGGCGATGCCGGCTGTCTGTCAGCGGCCTATCCAGGACGGTCGATCCGGCAGCAACGGGCACGGAAAACAGAGTAGAGAGTCCGCTTAACGCCGTCTCAAGAGCAGCTACTTCGGCTGATGCGACATCTTCGCGTTCTCTTTCTCGACGGCTTTGGCGTCGGCTTTCAACATCTGCACGAACTGGTCGGCAAAGGCATCGGTAGTGATGTCCTCGATGCCTTTCTCCATGTCATCGAAGATTCGCGTGGCGACGTTCTGCGGTGTCTCCTTGTCGAACTCAAGGCCGGCGGCCATGTCGGTGTCGATCGGTCCCGGATAGATGCCGAAAACCTCCACGCCCTGGCTTGCCAGCTCGCCACGCATGCCCTGGGTCATCGAGTGTGCCGCAGCCTTGGAGGCTGAGTAGGTCGCCGCCATCGGGAAACAGGATAGACCACCAATCGAGACCACCACACCAATCGCGCCGTTGCCGTTTCGCACAACGGCCGGCGTAAAGGCCCGCGATACGTTGAGCGGGCCAAAGTAGTTGGTTTCCATCTCGCGGCGTGCGGATTCCGGATCGTGGCCGAAGACAATACCGGAGTAGCCGGCAACGCCCGCGTTGTTGATCAGTACCTGCACGTCCTCGCACTCGCTTGCAGCCTTCTCGATCTGCGCCGCGTTCGTTACATCGAGTTCGACAGCGACGACGGTGCCGCCGCCGGCGTCGACCATGTCCTGCACCCCATCCGTGTTACGTGCGGCCGCATAGACTTTCCTGGCGCCGCGCGCGACGGCCTCCTCTGCGATGGCTCGGCCGATACCGCGATTGGCTCCGGTAACGAATACGACCGTATCTTTAACGCTGACTCCGGACATGACGAGTTCCCCGCTCTTGATTTGGAAAAGGACAATACGGCTGAGATTACGCCGTCACTGCAACAATCGCGACAGATTCGCGATCCCGCAACTCAGGGCCGCATATAGGCGCGATCGAAGTAGTCCTGCATTCGCCCTTCGGAATAAAGCTGACGAAAGAACGAATCCGGATCGCACTCGAAGGGCAGCACGGTGGCCTCGTCGTTGCGGTACCAGGCGCGCCGGCGAATGGGTGGTCGCTCGTAGTTGTCGGGGTCATGCAAAGTCATGACCATGTTGAGACGCTCGCCGTTCTCGGTCAGGAAGTAACGTTCGACAATGCGCGCGTTTTCGCCCACCGGTTCGCCATTGAAATCCCGAGTCCGGGCCGAGAGATAGGTTGTTTCAACCTCAACCTCGCCGTCTTCGAAACGACCACGCGAATAACCCATGGACGATTCCGGGTAGAACTCCGGCTCCGGTCCGGCAAGGTAGACACGCCGCATCTGGCTAAACGCCTCGTAGAGGAGCACCAGCCGCTGCTGCTCCTCCTGCACAATCACCTCGAACGGGAACATCCAGGTCGCCACGGCGGCGAGGCCCGGCGAAACGCAACGTTTCTGCGGTTCGTCCATACGCGCGTCATAGGCCTCGGTCCATTCCCGTCCTGCCGGCGTTAATGCCATGGTGTACTTGCGCAGATCGACGCCGCGGTGCGGTGCCCAGGTTCCTTCGTAATCCGTCAGCGTGTACCCGGCAGAGTCTCGTGCCTGCCCCACTCCCAGTCGTTCGGCAGACCACGCGGCACCGTCCTCACCGAATTCGGCGGCCGTCTCCAGGATATCTTCCGCTTTCAGCGTGCCCGACAGTTGATTGCCATCCCGCTGCCCCTGCAGGACGCGGAGAAATCGATAGCCCTGCCGATCACGGGCATCGACGCGCAGCTCTATAAAGTCTCCGGTGATGGAGATCGGCGCCGGCCCATTCTCCACGAAGGCTACCGGTCGCCCGGTGCCATCAAGCTCAATGTCGAGCCGGGCGAGATAGGGAACGACGCCGGGTGCTTCGATGGTCAACATCCAGCTACCAAGAAAATCCTCAGGCGCCGCCCTGGCCGAGAGCGTTGCGTTCAGGCAGCCCAGCAAGAACAGCAGGATTCGCGTGAGCTTCACTGTGGCGACTCCCCGCCAATGTCGTAAACCACCGACCGGGACGACAGGACGGTGCCATCCTCGAGGGTGATTTCGAGAATCGAGAGAATCGTCTTGTTCGTGTGGCCGACATGGCCATGAAGGCGAATGCGGTCACCCACTTTGATGGTCTTCTTGGTCCAGCCCTGCCGAACCAGCTTCACCGGACTTAAGCCCCGCGCATCCCACAGGGTCTCCTTGCCGTCCTCAACAACCGAGACGTAGTAGCGAACGTGCGGGTTCTTGAACCACACTTCCTTGACGACGCCCTCGATCGTGGCCGGATGGTTGCTGTCAAACTCAGCCGCGTAGGAATGATGTGCCGTTGACACTGACGGCCACACAATCACGCTGGTAACCACTGCCAGCAGTTTTCTGCTCAATGACATATCTCCCCCCATGAGATGGCGTCTACGCTCAGTATTGCCGAGTTGCTGCCGGTAGTGAAGCGGACCTGCGCGCCACGCTGGAACCAAAGCGCCTGCCAGGAGGTTGCAGCTTGACTAGCGGCCGCCGGCAACCTCAATGATGCTGCCGGTCACGTAGCTGGCCTCGTCTGACAAAAGCCAGGCAATCGCGTTGGCAACTTCTTCGGGCTGCCCGCCGCGTTGCAAAGGAATGGACGAAGCGAGGCGATCCACCCGACCTGGCTCGCCACCGTCTGCATGCATGTCCGTATAGATGAAGCCAGGTCGTACACCGTTAACGCGAATGCCCTCGTTCGCCACTTCCGTCGCCAAACCACGAGTTACGCTGTCTAACGCGCCTTTGGAGGCCGCGTAGTCAATGTACTCATTCGGCGCACCGGTTCGCGCCGCAACCGATGAAACGTTGACGATGCCACCACCCTGCCCCCCGGTTCGCATCGACATCCGCCTGACGGCTTCGCGACAGCAAAACAGGGCTCCTATTGCGTTGGTTTGAAATATCGCGGCGATGCGGTCCGCCCGCATGTCGGCCAGCTTCGACTGTGGAGCGACAATACCAGCGTTGTTCACCAGTGCGGTTATCGTGCCGAGCTGCTCGCCAACCTCAGCGAACATGGCAAGCACCTCAGCCTCGCGACCAACGTCCGCCCTGAACGTGCGCGCGCTCCCACCGCTACTGCGAATTTCGTCGACGACCTGCGACGCAGCCGCATCATCCGAACGGTAGTTCACGCCGACCGCATAGCCATCCTTTGCGAGTCGCCGGCAAATCTCGGCGCCGATACCGCGCCCACCGCCTGTGACAAGCGCTATTCGAGTTTCACTGGTTCGGGACATCGTCGGATCCAGCCATGGAGACAGTCAGAATTGACGATGCATAAGATACACCGGCTGGTGGAGCGGGCTGAAATCATTGCCGGCCGCATGTCACGGCATTACCATGCCGACATCAAACCCAAAGGAACCCGGACATGCAGGCTCTAATTCGAATCACGCTAGCCGTTATCTCATCTGCTGCGGTCTTCGCCACCGCCTCGGCGCAGGACACGACCATGGATAAGCCGTCGTTCTACGCTAGTGAGACAGCCACGGTTTCGGCCGTTGTGGAGGAGATCAACCACGAAACCCGCGTCGCAACCGTCAAGAAGGCCGACGGCGAACTGCTGACGTTCACGGCGAGTGAGGAAGCGCGGAATCTCGACCAGGTCGCGGTCGGCGATGTACTGGTTGCCCAGTATCAGGAGACGATTTCCATCGAAGTCATCGATGGCAACGGTATGGAGCCCGAGGCCGCAGCGGCTGTCGCCGTAGCGCGCGCTGAGGAAGGCCAGATGCCCGGATTCGCAGCTATGGACACGCGGGTAGCTACGGCGACCGTCGAAGAAATCAATATCGAAGCGAATACCTTCAAACTAAAGGGCGTGGATGGCGGCATTCGCGAGTACACCGCTCGCAATCCCGAAAACCTCAAGCGGGCCGCGGTCGGCGACCTCGTCGTAATGACGGTCACCGAAGCCCTCGCGATCGAAGTTGCCAAACAGCCCTGATCGCCGCTTCAAGAAACGAAACGAGCCGGGCCCGATCGGGTCCGGCTTTTTTGTAAGCGAGCCCCGCCAGAGACCGAGGTCGGTGCAGGCGCCGGAGGGGGTGGCGGAGATACAGACGCTGGATAGGGCCACCGACATGCGACCCG
>CAZFVT010000196.1:0-6457 GCA_964522355.1 uncultured Woeseiaceae bacterium
TTCGCGGTCCAAATCGGCAATCCTGCCGATTTGTTTCGAACGGGGTTCTCTTCCCTATTCCTTTCACTGGTAATGAAAAAGGGGCCCGATGGGCCCCTTTCTTATTACTGGCGGAGAGGGTGGGATTGACTCGAATCGGCTAAGGCCGATTCTCGCCCCTGCGGGGCGCCTTCGGCGTCTAAACTCGCTGGCGCGAGTTTTTCGAACGGGGTTCTTTCCCGACTCCTCACACTGGTAATAAGAAAGGGGCCCGATGGGCCCCTTTCTTATTACTGGCGGAGAGGGTGGGATTCGAACCCACGGTACGGGAAAACCGCACACCTGATTTCGAATCAGGCCCGTTCGACCACTCCGGCACCTCTCCATAGGTCGTTCAAACTATCAGTCGTCGCCCTGCGGGCGACAGCACACCTGATTGGATTCGGTTCGCTGTCGCGATCCTCACCCCTTCGGGGCGCGCTTTGCGCGTCCCAACTCGCTGCCCCGAGTTGGTCGAATCAGGCCCGTTCGACCCAGTCCGCCCACGATCTGAATTGCGCCTAGAGGGCGATTGCGGACTGACCTTTAGTACCCAGCTCAGGATTGGCAACCAGACCACTCTCGGCAGGCCGGGCATTGTACTGATTTCTGTACAAACCCCAAGTTTTTGAGCGCATTTGCGACCGGAATTCTCGGGCAATCTTCTGTATTGATTATGTGAAATCAGTCATTACTACTTGATCTCAGACCATATTTCGACCGCCCGTATTCGCACCGTTTTGGGGCGAACTGCAGCTCCATGACGAGTTCGTTACCATTCGGCGCAAGACCGAGCGATGTGCCGCTCGTTGCGGGGAATTTGGCGACGAGCGCACAGTCAAAAAAAGTAAGAAGGTTGATTGCGGGTCAGGTCCCGCTGAACGACCAATGGAGATTTACTTTGCGGTTGTTTTCCTACGTCCTGGTGGCGGCGCTGATCAGTACCTGTTCTTCGCCGGCGCCTCTGCTCGATCAGGTTCTTGAACTTGGCGAGCTGAGAGTCGTCACCCGGAACACTCCAACGACGTACTACATCGGGCAGGATGGTCCCGAGGGTCCGGAGTACGACCTCGTTAAGGGCTTTGCCGACAGGCTTGGCGTCGACCTGGTCCTGGAAACCGTCGAAAACGTATCCGAAATCGGACCTGCCTTGCTCTCCGGGCGCGCGCACATGGCAGCTGCCGGTCTCTCCGCGACGGAAGCTCGTCGCGAATACCTCGACTTCAGCTATCCCTATCTCGAAGTCGACATGCATCTGATTTACAAACTGGGAACCGGCCGACCCCGCTCCATGTCCGAAACCGCGGGACGTAGCATCGAGGTCGTCGCGAACAGCAGCCACTCGCAGATGATGGAAGCGCTGTCGGCGGTTTACCCCGATCTCAACTGGTCACAGAACGCCGACGAGGAAGTGGTCGATCTGTTGGAGAAGGTTGCTCTGGGTGACGTGGACTTCACCGTCTCCGACTCCACCGAATTCAACATTCAGCGACACTTCTACCCCGATCTGCGCGTTGCGCTCGACCTCGAGATCGACGATCCCATCGCCTGGGCGTTCCCGAAGGAATTGGGCGCCAGTCTGCTGGAAGAAGCGGACTTCTACCTCATCGAGTCGGACCGTTCGGGCGTCCTGGCACAGGTCAGTGACCGCTACTACGGTCATACCGAAGACTTTGACTATGTCGGCACGCGTACCTTCAAGCGGCATTTCGAGAGCCGCTTCCCGCGATATCGTGAGACTTTTGAAGGCGCCGGGGAACAGGCCGGCGTCGATTGGCGACTGCTGGCGGCGATGGGCTACCAGGAATCTCACTGGCGCTCCCACGCCGTATCACCGACCGGGGTGAAGGGCATCATGATGCTCACCACGGCAACGGCGGATTACCTCGACATCGAGGACCGCATGGATCCAACCAGCAGCATCTATGGCGGTGCGCGTTACTTCGCCCTGCAGCACGACCGGCTGCCGGACGTCATTGAGGAGCCGGATCGAACCTGGCTGGCGCTCGCTGCCTACAACGTCGGTTACAACCACGTCATGGACGCGCGACAGATCGTCGAATGGCAGGGCGGCGACCCGAACACCTGGGTGGACGTCAGCGAGGCGCTGCCGCTGCTGGCAAAGCGCCGCTGGTATGAGCGTGTCCCCTACGGCTATGCGCGAGGCTGGGAGCCAGTCCTCTACGTCAACAATATTCGCAGCTACTTCAATATCATTCTGTGGATGACGGACAACGAGCGTCCGGAGGAAGTAACGGAAGGCGTCGAAGAGCCTGCGGAGGCGGAAGACGCGCAGCCCGCCGATGAAGCCGAAGACATTGAAGTCGCGTCAGCCGGTACAGATACGCCGGCCTAGTCTACGACCTAGCGCTGCGCTTCGAAAAACGTCGTCAGGATGCCGGCGGCCTCGTCAGCAAACAGCCCGCCATTGACCTCGATGCGATGATTAAACTCGGGTACGGCGCTCAGATCGACAACGCTGCCCGCGGCACCTGCTCTCTCGTCGTAAGCACCGAATACCACTCTCGAAATCCTCGCCTGGATCATCGCGCCCACGCACATCGCACAGGGTTCCAGGGTGACATAGACCGTCGCGCCAGGGATTCGGTGGTTGCCCGCTTCCTGTGCAGCCTGCCGAAGCGCAACAACCTCGGCGTGCGCGCTGGGATCACTGTCTACAATGGAGCGGTTGTGTCCGCGACCAATGATCTGACCGGAGCTCACCACGATGGCACCGACCGGTACTTCCTCGGAGTTGGCAGCAGCCTGCGCCTCGGACAGAGCCTCTCGCATAGCCGCTTGATCGGCCTCGTCCCAGACGTCCATGCTGATTAGTCTAACTCGTACCTTTCTTCATAGTTCTCTTTGAGCGACTCATCCTGCTGCTCTTTCCGCAGAATGCAGTTCCCTACAGCAAGAACGTCCATCTCCGTCCCCATGAAGCACTTGAAGGCATCTGTCGGCGTGCAAACGATGGGCTCACCGCGCACGTTGAAAGACGTGTTGACAACGATAGGACAGCCGGTCTTTTCCTTGAAACGGGAGATGACCGCGTGATACCGAGGGTTTGTATCCTCATGAACCGTCTGGATGCGCGCCGAGTAGTCGACATGCGTAATCGCGGGTATCTGGGAACGTGGAACGTTCAGCTTATCTATGCCGAACAGCGCCTTTTCCTCGTCTGTCATCTGGCGACGCTTGTCGTCCTGAACATCAGCAACGATCAGCATATAGGGGCTGTCATCATCATGCTCAAACCACTCCCCGACGTCCTCGCGCAGGACACTCGGTGCAAAAGGACGGAAGCTCTCCCGGTACTTGACCTTGAGGTTCAGCTGCTTTTGCATCACCGGGGAACGAGGATCCGCAATGATACTTCGGCTCCCGAGCGCTCTCGGGCCGAATTCCATGCGCCCCTGCATCCAGCCAACCGCTTTCTCATTCTTTAGCGCTTCGGCAACAGCATCGATCAGACCGTCATCCGGCAGCCTCTCGAAACGCGCGCCACAAGCTTTAAGCTCCGTTTCAATATCGTCATCGGAGAACTCAGGACCCAGGTAGGAACCCTTCATCGAGTCAAGCTCGTCCGAACCGGAGACGGTTCTTGGATTCGAGCCCCGAAGGTACCAGGCAGACAACGCAGCACCTAGTGCCCCACCGGCATCACCGGCAGCTGGTTGTATCCAGACGTTATCGAATATCTTTTGACGTATTAGGATTCCGTTAGCCACGCAGTTGAGAGCGACACCACCGGCAAGACAGAGGTTTCGCTCCCCCGTCTCCTTAGCAATTCCGCGCGCGATCTTCAAAACGATCTCCTCAAGCACGACTTGTACAGAGGCTGCGAGATCCATCTCGCGCTGCGTGAGCTCCGACTCCGACTGGCGCGGGGGACCGCCGAACAAGGCATCAAACTTCTTGTTCGTCATAGTCAAGCCCGTCGCGTAGTCGAAATAGCTCATGTCGAGCTGGAAGCTTCCATCGTCCGCAACGTTGATCAGGTTGTCGCGAATCAGGTCCGCGTATTTGGGCTCACCGTATGGAGCCAGGCCCATGACCTTGTATTCCCCGGAATTGACTCTGAAGCCGGTGTAGTAGGTGAACGCGGAGTACAGCAGGCCGAGCGAATGCGGGAAATGGATCTCCTTTACGACCTTCAAGTCGCTGCCATTGCCGACAGCAAGCGAAGTCGTCGTCCACTCTCCGACACCGTCAAGCGTCAACACCGCAGCGCTCTCAAAGGGTGACGGGTAAAAGGCGCTGGCCGCATGAGACAGATGGTGCTCAGAGAACAGCAGGCGCTCTCGCCAATCAATTTCGTCACCCAGTGACTTCGTCAGCGCCTTAGTCAGCACGGATTTCTGGAAGAGTTTCTCCTTAATCCATACCGGCATCGCTTTGACGAAACTGCCGAAGCCTCTCGGCGCAAAGGCGAGATAGGTCTCGAGCAGTCTCTCAAACTTGATGAAAGGCTTTTCGTAGAAGACAACGTTCTGAATCTGATTAGCCGATATCCCCGCTTCCTTCAAGCAATACTCGATAGCATGGCTTGGAAAACCCGGGTCGTGCTTCTTTCGCGTGAAGCGTTCCTCCTGCGCGGCAGCTACGATTCGGCCGTCGTGCAGGAGACAAGCGGCGCTATCATGGTAGAACGCTGAAATACCTAGTAAGTACACTTGGGCCCCTGCTCTTTAGAACAATGTGTAGATAAACGGCGCAACGACAGATCCTTGTGCGAGGATCAGCAGGCCACCGAGAAGCACCAATACGACGATAATTGGGGCCAGCCAGAGCTTTTTCCGAGCCCGCAAAAAAGCCCAGAGTTCTTTCACGATTTCCATCTAAACACTCCGTTTAGAACTGGTTCTTGAATGCATCGTCTTCCACTGGGGGAACACTTCTCGGTTTCCAGTGAGACTCAGAATCCTTAACCTTGAGACGCAGTTCATCACGACCGAACAGCCGCATGATTAATCCGATAGGCGCGAAAATGAGGAAGAAGATCAACCCCAGTACCAGCGGACTGACGATCATTCCAAGCAGCAGACCGAGACGCATCCAAAGCTTGTTCAGCGGCAGCAATACGTTGGGGAGAAGTGTCGCAGCCAATGAGAACAGCGCTGCGACCACGAGCAGGCCGTAGGCCAGCGATGGGTCGGCAGAATCGTAAAAGTAAAAACCAGCCGCTGCGAAAACAGCGGCAAAGAAAAAGCCGAACTTTCGATTTGATGGTAGCTCGACGTCCTTGAACTGCATCGGGTAATCCTGTTCCTCGCGCGAAAGGTAAATGGTACAAGCAAAATCGGGAAAACCCGCAAGCGGGGCCAAGGGCCTGCAAATTAGCCTCGCTTTTGTGAACTGGGTCTCAGGAACGCCGTTGAAGCAATTGGCGAAATCCCGTGTCCCCATCCAAGGCCGGCCCTGCCCGGGCTATTCGCAGCTTTCGCACCGCTTTTCGTGCGCCCTGCTGACCGTCCGACTGAAGCCAGGGTGCCGGCTTCGATAAGGACTTATGTTACCCGCAAACACACCAGGTCGGTACGGCGGACGTATCGGCGAACGGTTCGCCATAGTTCGTAAACAGCTGCTGCAGCGTGTCGACAACATTGGGCCGCACAACTTCGCAGTGAAGCTCGACCCCCAGCCGCCGAGCCGCCTCGGACGCAAACCTGTTTTCCGAATAGCGTGCTTCCTCGAAGTCGATGGTGTAGGCACGGACGTCCTTGCCCAACAGTTTTGCCATGCACAGCACGACCAACGTTGAATCAATTCCGCCTGACAGGAATGCTCCAAACGGGACGTCGGCTACCAAGTGCGACTGCACCGATTCCATGAGCGTATGCTCAAATTCCTCAAGCCATTGATCGGCCGATACACCGGACGCTGCGGATGGCTCCGCCGGCGTCGTGTCGAGCTTCCAATACTCCTGCTGCGTAATCAGCTTCCCTTGAAAATCGTAAATCTGATAGGTCGCCGGCGGCATCTTGAATACGGATTCGTAGGCCGTATCGGGCTGCGGGATGTAGCGATACCGCAGGAAGAACTCGATCGCCAGCGCGTTGGGCGCGGGCCTCGTCTCGCAGGACTGCAGTAAGGCCGGAATCTCCGAAGCAAATGCCAGCGTGCCGCCATGGACGCAATAGTAAATCGGCTTGATACCCAACTGGTCGCGGGCAATCATGACGCGATGAGCGTTGTGATCAACGATGGCAAACGCAAACATGCCTCGAAACCGCTGCACACAGTCGGCTCCCCACTGTTCGTAGGCATGCACGATGACTTCTGAATCGCTGTTCGTGCGAAACTGATGGCCCGCCGCAATCAGTTCTTCACGAAGCGTTTGATAGTTGTAGATCTCGCCGTTGAATGTCAGCCAAACAGATTCGTCTTCGTTACACAGCGGCTGCTTACCACTTTGCGGGTCGATGATGGCGAGGCG
>CAZFVT010000197.1:0-6382 GCA_964522355.1 uncultured Woeseiaceae bacterium
ACGGGGAGCCGGTCACGGAGCTGCCGCAGGATCTGTACATTCCGCCGTACGCGCTACAGGTATTTCTCGAGGCGTTCGAGGGACCCCTGGACCTGCTGCTTTACCTGATCCGTCGCCAGAACATCGACATCCTCGATATCCCGATTGCCGAGATATCGAAGCAATACGTGCAGTACATCGAGCTGATGAAAGACATGCAGCTCGAGCTGGCCGGCGAATACCTGTTGATGGCCGCTATGCTCGCGGAGATCAAATCCCGCATGCTGCTGCCACGACCGGAAACGGCCGAGGAAGAAGAGGAAGATCCACGCGCCGAGCTGGTCAGGCGCCTGCAGGAATACGAGCGCTACAAGAAGGCGGCCGAAGACATTGCCGAGCTGCCCAGGCTCGAACGTGACATTCACGTTGCCAGCGCCGACGCGCCGGCTCGCAAGGTTACGGTCAAGCTGCCGGATGTGACCTTAAAAGAGCTTCTGCTGGCCTTCCACGACGTCCTGAAGCGTGCGGAGATGTTTACTAACCTGCACCTGCAGCGCGAACCGCTTTCCGTTCGTCAGCGTATGTCGGAGATTCTCACCCGAATCCAGGGCAAGAACTTTGCCCAGTTCGGGGACCTGTTCGATCCGGAGGAAGGCCGCATGGGTGTAGCGGTGACCTTCATCGCTATCCTCGAACTGCTGCGTGCGTCGACGATCGAGGTCGTCCAGTCCGAAGAGTACGCACCGCTGCACATTCGTGCCGCATCGGCAGTGCATCTCGTCGATGAATCTGAGCTTTCTACTGATTTTGACGAACCGAACGCCTCCTGAAGCGCTTCGCGACCGATCAACCACCTCCCGCAATACACAGCCATAAAGAACCGCTAAATGGACGATACGGAAATCAAGTACTTCATCGAGTCTGCACTGCTTGCAGCGGGCAGGCCGCTGACGATTCAGCAGCTTCAGGACCTGTTCGACGGGCGCTCGACGCCTGAGAAGCCGCGGATCCGGGCGGCCATTGCAGCCCTTGAAGAAGACTACGAGGCGCGAGGCCTTACCGTGGCAGAGGTGGCTTCAGGATTTCGCCTGCAGCTGAAGACCAGCATGGCCGAACGTTTAGGCAAGCTCTGGGAGGAGCGTCCGCCGCGTTACTCCAGGGCCTTGTTCGAAACGCTTGCGCTGATCGCCTATCGCCAGCCGATTACCCGGGGCGAGATCGAGGAAGTGCGAGGCGTAGCGGTCAGCAGCAACATCGTCCGCTCACTGATGGAGCGCGATTGGGTCCGCGTTGTCGGACACCGCGATGTCCCCGGCCGTCCGGCCATGTTCGGCACGACTCGTCAGTTTCTCGACTACTTCGGCCTGAAAAAGCTCGATGACCTGCCGCCGCTGACCGACATGGCGGATTGGGAGAGCCTGCGGGTGCAGCTGGACCTTCCGGAAGTCGAAGACCCGGAAAAAGAGCAGGGCACAGAGCGGGCCGAGGTTCGGGAAATACCCGCCCTGGCCGTCGACGAAGAGCCGGCCGAGGACGAACCGGATGCCGATGCGCTGGCTGGTGCCGAGGCGCTTGCGGACGCAAACATCGACGAGATTCTTGGCAGCGAAGCCGCTGATGAAGAGGGCTCCGAGGAAGGCGCCGAAGAGGACCAGCCGGACGAACGACGGGTCGAGACGCTCGCCGCGGAGGCCGATACCGAATCAGGCGACGACGTGGAGGAGTCTCCGGACGCCGATGCTGAGGCCGACGTCACTCCATTGCCGGACAAGAGCGCGGACGCTTCAGCCAGCGGCGCCTGACACTCCGGTGCCTGAGCGCGTACAGAAGCTCTTGTCCGCCGCCGGCCATGGATCGAGGCGGGAAGTCGAGCGCTGGATCAAGGACGGACGGCTCCTCATTGACGGGAAGCCAGCCACGGTCGGGCAGGCGGTAACCGGAAAGGAATCGTTCTCTCTCGATGGCAAGCGACTGCCGGTGTCGCAGCAAAAGGGCCGCCATCGCTTTCTCATGTATCACAAGCCGGCGGACGAGATCTGCAGTCGATCAGACCCCGAAGGGCGCCGGCGCGTATTCGATTCGTTACCACGCCTGAAACAGACCCGCTGGATCGCTGTCGGGCGCCTCGACATGTCCACAACCGGGCTGATGCTGTTCACCACCGATGGAGAGCTGGCTAATGCCCTGATGCATCCGTCTTCTGAAGTGGTCCGCCACTATGCGGCCAGGGTCCACGGCGATCCGACCGATGAAGATCTCGCGCGGCTAACCGATGGTGTCATGCTCGATGATGGGCAGGCCGCTTTCCTTTCCGTTCGCCCGGCCGGCGGCGAGGGCGCCAATCGCTGGTTTGACGTCACGATTGCCGAGGGACGCAATCGCGAAGTGCGGCGTCTGTGGGAGGCGCTGGGGTTTGAGGTCAATCGGCTGATAAGAACGGCGTTCGGGCCGATCAAGCTGCCAAAGTCCCTGCGCCGGGGTCGCTTTACCGACCTCACGGTGTCGCAGATTAAAGCGCTTTACGCCGCCGGTGGACTCACCGCACCGGATAACCTGCAGCCGGTACGGCGCAAGACGACGAGAAAGAAAACTAATAAAAATCAGAAAGTAAGAAGATAAACTTAGTTCAGTCTATAACTAAGCTACTGGCAGTCCAGGCTCTCTCCGCTGACGCCAGCGCTGTCCGGACCCAGCAGATAGATATACGTGGCGAGAATGTCGTCCGGTTCCTTCAGCAAATCGCGATTCTCGGCCGGGTAGGCCGCGAGGCGCATGCCGGTCTTCGTCGCACCCGGGTTGATGCAGTTAAAGCGCAGCGGCGTCTGCGGATTCTCTGCCGCGAGCATCTGTGACAGTGACTCAGTGCCAAACTTGGAGACCGAATAGGCGCCCCAGTAGGCCTTACCGACCCGACCCACGCCGCTCGAGGTAAAGATGACGGACGGGTCTTCGGCCTTGCGCAAGAGTGGGAAGAGCAGCTGGGTCAAAACGAAGGGAGCGGTCAGGTTAACGTGCAGTACCTGCTGCCATTCACCCGGATCGTATTGCTCGATCGCCTGGCGCTTGCCAAGAATGGAGGCGTTGTGGACCAGCCCATCCAGCCGGCCGAATTCGCTGTCAATGCTCTCGATCAGCGAGGTGTAGGCTTCGCCATCTGCAGTCAATAGATCGAGCACGGCAATGGATGGTGAGGTGGCGCCGTCGATCGCTTCAATCTCGTCGTAGACCGATTCGAGTTTCTTCTGGTTTCGACCGTGCAAGATGACCTTTGCACCGAGCTTCGCGCATTGAATGGCCAGCGCGCGGCCAATGCCGTCGCTCGCGCCGGTAATCAGGATGATCCGAACATCGAGCAGGTCATCCGCGTAAGTGTAGTTGTCTCGGTCAAATGCCTGGGTCATTGCTTTGTCTTCTTTTCCTTGCTGCGGTCAAACAGTGGGGTGGGTGGATCTCTCAGGTCGTCCCCGGCTTCCTCGCTGATTTCCGGCAGGCTGCGCGGCACGGGTTCGAGGGTTTCGGGTGTCTCGAGCTCTTTCTTCGGGTGAACGCCGAGCTCGACAAACTTTCGTGCCCCCGGCAACACCTTTCTTTCCAGTGACGCCACGGCGCGGTTGTAGTTGTCGACGCTGCTGCCGAGCTGCCGCCCCACCTTGTTCAAATGCGAGACGAATACCGACAGCCTGGCGTAGAGGTCTTCGGCCAGCTTGCGAATCTCGCCGGCGTTTTCAGTCAGCGCCTGCTGGCGCCAGCCGTAGGCCACTGCTTTAAGCAGAGCAACAAAGCTGGTTGGCGTGGCAAGAATGATCTGCCGGGATAGCGCTGTTTCGAGCAGCTCGCTGTTCTGGTCGAGGGCGGCGCTCAAGAACTGGTCGCCGGGTATGAACAGGATAACGAATTCCGGCGAACGCTCGAACTGGCCCCAGTAGGCTTTGCTGGATAGCTGACGGACGTGGTCGCCGATGTTGCGTGCGTGGCGTTTCAACGCTTCCTGCCGCTGTTCATCTGTCTGTGCTTCGACGGCTTCAAGGTAGGCATCCAGCGGGGTTTTTACGTCCACAACCAGCTCACGCTGGTCGGGCATGCGGATGATCATGTCCGGGCGGAATGCCTGGTCGCCGTCGTTGGTATGTACCTGCTCCTGGAAATCGCAGTGTTCGACCATGCCGGCCAGTTCGACCAGGCGGCGCAAGGTCATCTCGCCCCAGCGGCCGCGAACCTCCGGGCGGCGCAGCGCATTAACGAGGTTGCGCGTTTCCCGGGCAAGCGAGGTCTGTGACTGCTGCATGCCTTCCAGCTGTTCGCGGATGCCGCCGTAGGCTTCGCTGCGGGCCTTTTCCAACGCGTTGATCTGTTCCTGCGATTGCTTCAGCGCGTCGCGTATGGGTTTGACCAGGTTCTCGATGGCCTGCTCACGGTCGCCAAGCTCCCGTTTGGCTTTTTCCTGGTGAACACCCAGGTTCTGCTCGGCCAGCCTTAAAAAATGCTCGCTGTTGCTCTTGAGGGAGCGATGCGAAAGATCGGTGAACGCCTCCGTCAGGCGATTGGTGGCGGCCTCAACCGCCTGGTCGCGCTCGAGCTTCAGCGCCTCCTCGTCTTTAAGCCGCACCTGCGTGGCTGCAATTTCTTCCTCGAGCTCAATGCGCTTGCGTCGAGCCAGCAGGCCGACAATCAGCGCACCGATCACGAGCCCGGCCAGGAGCGCCGGTCCGCCAATCTGCCAGATCACCGGTTCTATCTGGATCGTTACGGCATCCATCAGGCGGAAAGCTCCATGGCGCTGGCCACCAGCGACGACAGCTCCTGCGTGTCCCTGGCAATGACATCCGCCTGCCAGTTGGCGGCGCTGTCGCCCTCGACGATGTAGCCATACGCCGCGGCAATAGTCGCCATGCCTGCGGCGCGACCGGCCTCGATGTCCCGCGCTGCGTCGCCAACGTAAATCGTTTCGGCAGGTGGAACGGCGGTCTTCTCGCTGGCAAACATCAGCGGCGCCGGATCCGGCTTTCGCTGCGGCAGCGTGTCGCCACAGACGATGCATGCAGCCCGGTCTTCGAGCTTGAGCACGCGAAGCAGGGCATGGGTCATGCTCGTTGGCTTGTTGGTCACGATTCCCCAGGGGTGTCCGGCGGACTCCAGGGAATCAAGCAGCGCATCCAGCCCGGGAAACACGCCAGAGGCGCCGTGGTCGTGACGGTCGTAGCGCTCGAGGTATTCGGCCTGTAGCTCGCGCTGCGCGGCATCGCTCAGATTCGGGAAGCCAAGCCGCACCAGGCCGAGCGAGCCGTTCGAGACGACCGAACGAACCGTCTCGTAGGGCAGTGGATCTCCGCCGTGCTCGTCAATCATGTCGGCGAGAACCTGGACCATGTCTGGAGCCGTGTCTATAAGCGTGCCATCCAGATCGAAAAGCACCGCCCTTTTGGGGCCGGTCATGCGCCAGCCTGGGCGGTAAAGTGCATAAGGTAGTTGACGTCGATGTTATCGCCGAGCCAGTAGTCGCGCGTCAGCGGGTTGTAGTGCAGGCCGGTGCTGTCTTTCAGCTCCAGTCCCGCGTGCCGGGACCATTCCTCCAGCTCCGAGGGGCGAATGAACTTTTCATACTCATGAGTGCCGGCCGGCAGCATGCGCAGCAGGTACTCGGCGCCGACGATGGCAAACAGGAAGGCCTTCGGGTTGCGATTGATGGTGGAGAAGAAGACGTCGCCGCCGGGCTTGACCAGCTGACGGCAGGCCTCGATAACCGAGGCTGGCTGCGGCACGTGCTCGAGCATTTCAAGGCAGGTCACCACGTCGAAAGTGCCGGCGTGCTGCTCGGCATACTGCTCCGCGGTCGATCGCTCATAGGTCACGCTGACGCCGGACTCCTGGCGGTGCAGGCCGGCGACCGTCAGCGCCGCCTCGGCCATATCAATGCCAGTGACCTCGGCCCCGGCTTTGGCAAGCGCCTCGGCGAGGATGCCGCCGCCGCAGCCGACGTCCAGCACGCGTTTGCCGGCGATGTCGGCACGTTGGCGGATATAGTCGACGCGCAGGGGATTAATGTCGTGCAGTGGCGCGAATTCGCCGGACGGATCCCACCAGCGTGAGGCGAGCGCGTCGAACTTCGCGATTTCCGCGGCATCCAGGTTTTCAGTCGTTGCTTCCATGACCGTCTTTTCCGTGACGATTAGGTGTCGGGTATCGAGTTGCTGCCAGCGATGCGTGCCTGCCATTCGCGACTGCGGCGAATAATGCCGGCTTCATCGCAACCGGTCAGGCGGCCCTGGTCGAGAACGTGGCGGCCCGCGACCCAGACATCGGTGACCTGCTCACGTTCACAAGTGTAAACGACTTGCGAGGCCGGATCATAAACCGGCTGGCTGTGCAGTCGGTCGAGATCGATGCAGGCGATATCGGCCCATTT
>CAZFVT010000198.1:0-6334 GCA_964522355.1 uncultured Woeseiaceae bacterium
GGCGAGATGATGCTGGGTCGTAGAGGTCAAAAAAGCGCCATCAATGCGATCAACGACATTGTTACCGCCGAAGGCGCAAGCCCGCTATGGCGCGCTGTTGGCATCGGCAGCATCCTCGTTCCTTTTATCGCACTAACCTACTACGCGGTGGTTGCCGCCTGGGCGCTCGACTATCTCGGACTGGCAGCGATCAACGCTTTCGATAACTTCGATGCAGACCGTTCGGGATCGACGTTCGGCGAGCGCATCAATCGGCCCGTGTTCCAGGCACTGCTGCATGGCACCGTGATCGCGGCTACCGCCTGGGCCATCGCGCGCGGTGTCAACGATGGCATCGAACGGCTGTCGCGAATCCTCATGCCATCCCTGTTCGTCATGGTGCTGGTCCTGGTGGGCTACGGCATGGTTGCCGGTGACTTTCGCGCTGCGCTCGCGTTCCTGTTTACGCCCGACTTCAGCGCGGTTGATCTTCGAGCGATGCTTATCGCCCTCGGTCAGGCACTTTTCTCCGTCGGCATCGGTGCCGGGCTCATGATCACCTACGCCTCTTACATGCCGAGGTCCTTCTCCGTTCGTGAATCGGCGACGGTGATCTGCATCGGCGATACCCTTGTCGCTCTGCTGGCCGGCCTTGCCATCTTTCCCATCGTTTTTGCCAACGGCCTGGACGCCGCCGAAGGCCCCGGGCTGATTTTTGTCACTCTGCCAGTCGCGTTTGGCAACATGCCGGGCGGGCACCTGTTCGGAACGGTATTTTTCTTGCTGCTGCTGTTTGCGGCGTTCTCGACCGCGCTGGCAATGCTGGAGCCGACCGTCGCCTGGCTGGAGGAACGCTACCCGGGTGGGCGACGCAAAATGACCTGGTTAACGGCATTGATCACCTGGCTGCTCGGCTTGGGTTCGGTGCTGTCGTTCAGCACGCTCAGTGATTTCTCACCGCTCGGGTTTCTCGGCACAGAGCTGAACATCTTTGGTCTCGCCGACTTCACCGTCGCCAACATCATCCTGCCGTTGAATGCATTGCTGATCGCCGGGCTTTGCGGCTGGGGCCTGAACCGACGCATCGCCGACGATGAATTTCCCAACTCGACGCCCGCCTGGCGACGCTACTGGCGGGTCACAAATCGCTATATCGCGCCTGCCGCTATCGCCATCGTTCTGCTGGACCTCCTTTCGCTCGACGACTGGCTGCTCGCCCTCCTCGCCTAGCTGCTCCTCGCTTTGATCCTCAGCCTGAGGCTACGGCCGGTGACACCTGGGAGCCAATAAGGTCATAGTGTCGTTTCGCTTCAGGCGCATCCGCAGGCCCTAGGTTCTGGATGCAAGGTGCATCTCGAACGCGTCCAGACCTTCGTCCATCCCTTTCCGGCCAACGCCGATCCGAAATCGATCCGTCGGCGTCGGCCCAAGCTCGGAGTTGTAGATTGAACCGGGCAAAACCAGTATGCCGCTTTCCTCAATCAACGAGTGGGCGAACGCTTCGACCCCTTCTTCTCCCTTGTAGCGCGGAAAAGTCATGCAGCTGCCGTCCGGCCGCTGCCAGTCGAAGAGCTCTGGACGCCTGGCGAAAAACGCCTCCAGCTTCGGCAGATTCTCATCCACGATGGCGCAGTTGCGCGCCAGAATACGCTCACGGTTGCGCACCGCGATGACGGCCAGGCGCTCGCTCGGGCCGGACGACGAAATCGAGAGGTAATGCTTCATACGTTCCATCCTGCTCAGCAGGTCGCGGTCGGCGCAGGCAATCCAGCCAATTCGGAGTCCGGGCAGGCCGTAAGCTTTGGAGGTTACGTTCAGCGACAGGCCTCGTTCATAGACGTCCGTGATGAACGGCAGGTGCCTGGCGTCGCTCGGCCCGAGACCGTTGAAAATCTCGTCGTGAAGAATGTAGATGCCGTGTTTGCGGCACAGCGCGATGAGCGCCTCGTAACGGTCCAGCGGCAGGATCGTACCGGTAGGGTTGTGCGGGAAGTTGATGGTTACGAGCCGGGTATTCGGCCGGATCGACGCTGCGATTCGATCAATATCCAGCGACCAGTTGTCATCCGGATCAAGCGGCACGCCGGTCGCCTCACAGATTGCGAGCGGCAGCGTCTCGTGAGACTGGTAGTTGGGCGTCACGACGATTGCGTGGCTGTCGCGGTCGAGCAGCACCGAGTTGGCCGCGAATATGCCTTCGCTGGCACCCACGAAACACAGGACATCCGCGGCATCACGCGAAGCATAGGTTGCTGCGATCGCTTCGCGAAGATCCGGCGCGCCCCAGGTCTCGGTGTATCCCAGCCACAGCGTTTCAAAAGCTTCGCGTTCCTCCGGCGTCGCCATAGCCAGGAGCTCCGCCAGGCTCATGCTTTCGGCATCCGAGGCGGTCAGATGATATTTAGCCTGGAACTCCCATTGGGAAAAGTGCACTTCAAGGCGGAACTCGGGAAGCATGGTCATCGTTTTGATTCCTGCAGTTCGGTCAATCGACCGTCACGGAAATGGTCTGGCTTACTCGGCCGACAGATACACGCAGCGCGGTGGTACCCGATACTCTTCCTTCGAGGACGCAGCGCGCGGCGCCACGGCGCGGCAGACAACCACGCTGCCAGAGCACGCCGATGTCCCCCGGCGATGCGAACAGCCAGGCATCCTGCAGCGGTTGGCCGTTGGCATCGACGACCTGAACCGGGAGCGTGTATTCCTCGTTCACCGTCAGGCGCAAATCCTCGAGCGGAGGATGCAGCCGGTAGACATCCGGCATGACGAATCCCTGCAGCTGCAGGACTGCAACACCCGCATCGTCACTGGCCGTTGCCGTGAAAGCGCCCGGGGTAAGGCCGACCAGCCCGCCGTCAGGCCTTGACTCGATCACGGTGGCCGGCGCAGTCGTCCAGCTCAGCGCCGGCTCACTCTCCAGCAGCGAGCAGTTCGACTGCGCGTCGTCCAGCGTGCCGAGCCGAGGCCGCCAGCTGTCGCCAACGTGAAGCGGCTGCAGGTCGATAACGTTATTCACGCAGTACGCGGGCGTCGATGGCGAAGAACAGCCCGTTGTCGCAATCAGCATCAGTGTCGCGACGGTACGTGAGGCGAGATTCATAAGGCGGAGACTCATGGAATGATGCCTTTGGTGCACACGAAACGCTCAGGACGAAAAGCAAACCCCGGCGCCAATATCATATCGACCGCTGCTGCCCGGCCCGATAACAGCGGGCTGTAGCTCGCCATCGAGCATAGCAACATACCGTTCAAGGATTGGCGGCATCGAGGTCTGCAGTAACTTCGAGCCAGGAGAAGTCCGCGGACAAGGCATCGAACTTGCAATCAACACCAGGCGGAATGACATAGGACGCATTGGGTATGGCTTCGAACGGTTCGGTCCCGGCGCGCAAACGTCCGCTGCCCTCGAGCACGAAGCCGAAGTAGAAAGGCCGCGACTGGCGAAACGCAATGTCGTCTCCGGCAACCGTACGGCAGGCACGAACGTTCACCGCACCGCCGCTCGCCACGGAGATTCCGCTGTCACGAACCTCAAGGCTGCCGTCAACGATCCACGGCGTTTCAGCTGCCTGGTGCCAGACGAATCGCTGGCCGCTGAAATCGCGGGTCGGCCGGTGTCGCGCGGTCGGTAGCGTCATTGCGTGATCAACCAGCGTCTGGTGCTCTGCCGGGCAGCCCACCTCAACCACTTCAAAGCCGTCCGAACACTCAAGCACCTGGTGACGAATATGCGGTGGCTGCAGGACACAGTCGCCGGCTTGCATGACAAACGGCGAGCCCTGGTCTTCGTAAACCAGCCTGACCCAGCCGCGCAGGCAATAAATCAGCTGGAATCGAACGTGGTGATGATGAACGTAGTCCGGAACCGGCCCGCCTTCCGGAATCCGGATATGCGACGCGATGACCGCGCCGCCGAGCCGGCCCGGGATGAGGTCCCGATACTGCATCCCCGCCCGGCCCGTGGACCAGTCAGAGCGATCGGCCGGCGGCATCAGCGTCTGCGCGGGCCGAAGTGGCGGGATGTCGACCGGGTCATCGGGCGTCGCGAGATCAATGCGGGGGGCTGACGCTCCGTGGATTTGCTCGCTTGCCAGGGCTTTTAGCACCTCGAGCGAATCGATGGGCGCTTCCCCGGTTGGCCGCAAGCCTTTGTCCAGCCGAATCGTCATTTCGGCGCCGGACATGATCGCGACGCGCGGCGCGTCGGCCGGGAAGATCATCTCCAGGCGAAATCCGAGCTGGTCGCGAAAAAAGCCTATACTGTCGTCGAGATCGGGGGCCGGCAGAACGACCTGCACGGCAGTCGGGAGTGCGTCGCTGTCTTGCGCCATAGTGCGCTCAGTTTACGTCCTCCAACGCCGAACGCCAGCCGGTCGGCCATACCCTCCCTCGGTATGCCCTTATGTGCAGAATCGGTTGAGGGTGCTAGTTAATATCTCTTTAGGGGGGAGGGATATGCAGGAGATCCCGCAGGAAAGCTTCGACCGCGACCGGATGCCGTTCGTCGCGCCCTGCCGCACGCTGTCGCCGCTGGCCCCGTTCGGCTGGCTCCGCGCCGGTTTCCGGGATCTCAGGCGGGCGCCGCGTGAGAGTCTCCTCTATGGGCTCTTCATGGCGCTGATTATTGCCGTCGTGTCCGGCCTCGCCTGGCGCTTCGGCACTCACTGGCTCATGCTGGCGATGCTCGGTGGCTTTGTCTTCATCGCCCCGCTGACCTGTATCGGTCTCTATGCCATCAGCGCCCAGCTGGAGCGTGACCAGCCGGTGTCGCTGATACGCACGCTCAGAGCCGCCCTGCGCCGCCACCTGAGCAACGAAATGGTCTTCGCCCTGGCGCTGTTGGTCCTGTTCCTCGTCTGGGCGCGGGCCGGCGCGATGGTTAGCGTCTTTTTTCCCGAGAGCGGGAATCCCGGGTTCGCCGACCTGGCGACCTACCTCGCCGTGGGCACGATGGTGGGAGCCGTGTTTGCCGTCGTTACTTTCAGCGCCAGCGCGTTTTCCCTGCCGATGATCATGCATCGCGACGTCGACAGCGTGACGGCAATCGTCACCTCGATCAATGCAGTATTGCGCAACAAACGGGCAATGATTGTATGGCTTAGCCTGATCGTCGCCGGCCTCGTGCTCGGCGTGGCAACGGCGTTTATCGGCCTGATCGTCATCCTTCCGGTCATCGGCTTTGGTGCCTGGCATGGCTACCTTGAGACGATCGACGCCGAAGCGTTTCCGCGCCATTCGGTCGGCATCACCGCCACGCCCAGACCGCGCCAGGACGAGCCTTGACAACGTTATCTCAAAAAGGGAGGTTCGACCTGTAGCCAGTTCCAGCGGGTATTGGGGAATATCCGTATAGCCTGGCCAACGATGCTTTGGGAAGGTGCGCGCGCCGCGAGTAGGAATAGTCGTTAAGCGGTAGCGCGGCTTTCGAAGGTGTCAACAAAAAGACGGGGCACAAAATGCAGGAATCTTCTACGGCGTCCAGCTATAACGATAAGGTTGTCCGCCAGTTTTCCATCATGACCGTTGTCTGGGGCGTGGTGGGCATGCTGGTGGGACTCGTAATCGCTGCGCAACTCATCTGGCCAGGGCTCAGCATGGACCTGCCCTGGCTTACCTACAGTCGGCTTCGGCCACTTCATACCAACGCCGTCATTTTCGCTTTCGGCGGATCGGCGCTGTTTGCTACGGCCTACTACGTCGTGCAGAGAACCAGTCACGTGCGGCTGGCGTTCGACAAGCTCGCCGCGTTTACCTTCTGGGGCTGGCAGCTGATCATTGTGCTGGCGGCGATTACCCTCCCGCTGGGCATAACCCAGAGCAAGGAATACGCGGAACTCGAGTGGCCGATTGATCTTCTGATCGCCATCGTCTGGGTGTCTTTCGCGGTCGTTTTCTTTGCCACCATCATGAAGCGGCGGGTGAAGCACATTTACGTCGCCAACTGGTTCTATGCCGCCTTTATCATCACCGTCGCGGTGCTGCATATTTTCAATAACCTGGCGCTGCCGGTCTCGCTCACCAAGTCCTACCAGATCTACACGGGCACGATCGATGCCATGATGCAGTGGTGGTACGGACACAACGCCGTGGGCTTCTTCCTGACCGCGGGCTTTCTCGGAATGATGTATTACTTCGTACCGAAGCAGGCCAATCGTCCGGTTTACTCCTACCGCCTGTCCGTCGTGCATTTCTGGGCATTGATCGCCATCTACATGTGGGCCGGACCGCACCACCTGCATTACACCTCGCTACCTGACTGGGCGCAGACGCTCGGCATGCTGTTCTCGCTGATTCTGCTGGCACCCTCCTGGGGCGGCATGATCAACGGCATCATGACCCTGTCGGGTGCCTG
>CAZFVT010000199.1:0-6332 GCA_964522355.1 uncultured Woeseiaceae bacterium
CGCCGTGCAGCAGGAGGCGGTCGAGCTGCGCCTCGGGCAGCGGGGATGTACCCTCCTGCTCGCTCTGGTTCTGGGTAGCCATGACCATGAACAGGTCGGAAAGCTTGTAGCTCTTCTCACCCACCGTGATCTGGCGTTCCTCCATCGCCTCCAGCAGCGCCGACTGCACTTTGGCCGGTGCGCGGTTGACCTCGTCCGCAAGGATCAGGTTATGGAACAGCGGGCCCTCGCGGAACTCGAAAGTGCCTTCCTGCGGTCGGTAGATTTCCGTTCCGGTCAGGTCGGCCGGCAGCAGGTCCGGTGTGAACTGCAGGCGGTGAAAGTCGCCTTCGATGCTCTCGGCAAGTACCTTGATGGCGCGGGTCTTGGCCAGCCCCGGGGCGCCCTCCACCAGCAAGTGTCCATCGCAGAGCAGCGCGATCAGCATTCGATTGATCAGATGGGACTGACCAATAATCAGGCTGCTCGCATGCGCTTCGAGCTGCTGGAACTGTTCTGTAACGCTCATTCATGACTCCGAGGGCAAAATAGCCAGCCATTGTAGAGAGGATGCAGGGACAGGCCAACAGCCACCGGACCTGGCGCCGCGCCGACCTTCCGGCGCTGTCTCGTCAGCCGGAATGGCGACCGGCGTTTTGCCCGCTGGCGATATCCAGTACCCTCGTCCCGACATTGGGACAGCAAACCGGGCAATAGATTGCATCGAATCAGCAAACAGGGCTTCACCGCAGGACGCTTCGCTGTGCTCGTCGCAGCAGCGCTGGCGGGCTGTGGCCCAACCGCCAGTGAGTCCGAAACCGACGAGACCGCCGAGACCGCACCGACCCTGGCGGCCGCCAACTGCCTGCCGACCGGTGAGTTCTCCGGCCGGATTGTCGGCTCCCTCGAAGGGCAGCTGGACTGGAAGGGCAGCGCGCTTAGCTGCACGGGCATGCGACGGCCAAACGGGGAAGGCGTGCGTCTGCGGTTTTCCGGCCCGATCGATCTGGCAGGCGGCAGCCGGGAGCTCGCGATCATCATCGCCCTGCCAGCGCTGGAACGCGGCATCGCCACCGCAGAAACACCGGCCCGCATCACCATGATCGAAGAGGACACCGGGCGCTTTTTCTCCAGCGGCACGGCGGAAATCTGCTGGAGCGACGTGGAGCGACAGGACCTGTTGCATGACAACAGTTACGACATTCGCGGCATTGTGTATTGTGTCTCTCCGCTGGCCGAACTGAGAGGCGCCGGCGACGTGACGTTTACCGAACTCTTTTTTGCCGGCCAGGTCGACTGGTCGACGCCCTGACCGGACCCCGCCATGGTGCAGATCCAACGATTACTGAAGCTGCCATTGATCTGGACCGGAAGCCTGTTGATGCTGGCCGGCTCGGCTCTTGCCCAGGACTATGGCCCGGAAGATCTTGACGAGGCGTTCGGCCGTACGACGGTCGTCATCAGCGCGTCGAGTCAAGCCTGCTATCGCTTCGATCTCTGGCTGGCCACGGAACGATCCCAGCAAATGCGCGGTTTGATGTTCGTCCGCGATTTGCCGGCGTTCACCGGGATGTTGTTCGTCTACCGGGAGCCGGGGCGTCGGTCGATGTGGATGAAGAACACCTACATCCCGCTCGACATGCTGTTCATCCTTGCCGACGGTACGATTTCGAGCATTGAGTACGCGACCGAAACGCTGTCCCTGAACAGCATCAGCTCGTCCGAGCCCGTCAATTTCGTACTTGAGCTGAACTCGGGCGTCACCGACGCGCTGGGCATCGTCGCCGGCGACCAGCTGCTGCTCTGATCAGACGACGGCGGCAATCGACTCCGCGAGATAGTCAACGTTGTCCGGCGTAATGCCGGCGACGTTGATGCGGCCGGAATCGATCAGGTAAACACCAAACTCTTTCTTCAGCCGCTGCACTTGTTCCACGGTCACGCCAAGGAAGCTGAACATCCCGTTGGCGGCCTCAATGTGCGAAAAGTCATGCGCCGGCGCGCGCGCGTTCAACGCCTCCACCAGCATGCGCCGAACGCCCTTCAGTCGATTGCGCATCTCGGCCAGCTCAGACTCCCACTCCTCGCGTAACGCCTCGTCCCTGAGAACATGGCTGACGATCGCAGCGCCATGATCCGGAGGCACGGAGTACATCGTGCGCACGATCTGCAGGACCTGTGAGCGGACTTTCGTGCTGACCTCAGCATTTCGCGATATCAATGAAAGCGTTCCGACCCGATCGCGGTATAACGCGAAGTTCTTCGAGCAGGACGTCGACACCAGCATTTCCTCAGCTGCCTCGGCAAGCACCTCAACCGAGTAACGGTCTTCGACCAGACCGTCCGCCAGGCCCAGGTAGGCGGTATCGACGAAAGGAATCAGTTTGCGCTCGGCGACGACCGCGGCAATCGCATCCCACTGCTCGCGACTCGGGTCCATACCGGTCGGGTTGTGGCAACAACCATGCAGCAGGACGATGTCGTTCTCCGGCATCGCGTTTAATGCGGACAGCATGTCATCAAACCGAAGCTGGTTATTGTCTGCGTCGTAATAGGGGTAAGCCTCCAGTTCGAGGCCTGCACCGCCGAGCAACGGCACGTGGTTGTTCCATGTCGGGTCCGAGACCCAGACTTTCGCCCTGGGCCTGGCGCGCAGAATGACCCCGGCCGCGATGCGCAGGGATCCGGAGCCGCCGGGCGTCTGGATGGTCGTGATCCGATCGCTTGCATCCCATGCCTTACCGAAAGCAAGGCGCTGCATCTCTGCGTTGAAGACCTCGTCCCCGGCAGACCCCAGGTAGGCCTTCGTTGTCTGCGTCTCTACAAGGTACTGCTCAGCTTTCTTGACGGCGCGCGGAATTGGGGTGCCGCCCTCCTCGTCCCGATAAACGCCAACACCGAGATCGACCTGATCGCTGCGATCGTCGGCGTTCTGCTCGGCGATGAGCTTGAGGATGGCGTCAGGCGGTAGCGCCTCGAGGGTTTCGAACACGTTGCGGGCTCCGGGTTAATGCAGGTGAAGTGACGTTCGGCGAGCGGGCAAGTACACACCCATCGACAGAGCTCTGCAAGCCGCGAAAACGACAACGCGGCCATAGCGGCCGCGTTGAAGTGTTTCCTGGCGTGGCGGCTGTCGCCGCCCGGCACATTCGATCAGGCTTTGGGCGCCCAGACCGAGCACCAGCCGTTCGCGTTGACCAGCTTGCCCGGGAAAATCTGGCAGGGACGCCAGGCGTCACCATCCGCACCCTGCACCAGCGCGCAGTTGCTGCAAAGCTGAGACTCGGCGGGGTTCGCTCGGCTCGCCGGATCGACGGTGCTGGCGTCGTGCGTATAACGCATCGACTGAGCTACGGGGTCACTCGTGTCGAGCTGCGGCATATCCTGCGCCACGGCGTCAGAGCCGGGGCGAAGTGCTACGGCACCTGCAGCGGCAGCAGCCGAAAGCTTCATGAATTGTCGTCTGGCAATCTTGCTCAACGGTCTCTCCTTAAATGGTTGATAAATCTTCCGCCGACTCCCGGCGAGGGCGTCGTATGTTAATACAAATTTTTTCAAATTCGGTGTTTGCGAATAATTCGCATTTCCAATTGATTCAGTAGCTTAACTGCACTTTTGCGCACAGGATAAGGGCTCAAGCTGAACGCAGGCTTAACGTCGCCCGGCAGGACGATCCGGCGGCGCCGAATTGCGACAGGCGTCACGATGATCGGGCCGCGAAGCAGCGTACTGCGGCCAAAACCGGTACCTTGGGAAACTCCTGGCGCGCTCTCGGTCAGACCTAGCAACAGCCTCAAGATCTTCTACCCGAACGCCGGAGCTGCCGCTCGACCATGACTCAAGGACCGCAAGTAACCTGTCTCCGGAAAGCGTCCCTCACGCTTGTTGCATCCCTGATTCCGGGACTCGCCGGCGCGGTCGAGCACCGTTACGAGATTACCGTCAACGAGTCGCTGTCGCGGCTTTCCGTAGAAGCACGGTTTTCGGAGCAGGTGTATCGCATCCGGGCGGGCAGCCGTCGCGCAGAGGGCTACCTTTCGAATGCGAGGGAATGCGGCTCCGGGGACAGACTGCGAACGGATGGCAGTCTGCTTGACCTCCCTGCCGACGGTATACGCTGCCTGACTTACGACGTTGACCTGGGGCAGGCCGCTGCCGACGAACGGCGCAACCGCGATCTGGATTCCGGCAACATCATGGTATCGCCGTCGCGTTGGATGTGGCGCCCGGAGCTCGACGGCCGCACAACCATTCGCGCTCACTTTGTGCTGCCCGATGGAATGCGCGTCTCGTTGCCCTGGGGCGCGGTCGACGGTCAGCCGTCGACATTCCTGCTGGGCGCCTCTCCCGAGAGCGCCAGTGCCCCCGCAATATTCGGCCGCTTCGATTATCGTGAGATCGAGATCAGGGGTGCCGTGCTTCGTGTGGCGCTGCCAGACAGCGGCGCCCGCTACGATGTAGACAAGATTCTTGCCTGGCTCGAAGCGACGGCGACCGACGTCGCCCTGATGTACGGTCGCTTTCCCAACCCCTCACCACTGGTCGTCGTGATGCCCAGAAGAGGCGGCTTCAGTTGGCGCAGCACCAGTCCGGTGCCTTTCGGCCGAGTGACGCGAAACGGCGGCGAGGCGGTCGAACTGTTCGTCAATCCGGACCGCCCGTTGTCGGAGTTTCTCGACGACTGGACAGCGACGCATGAGTTCAGCCATCTCGGTGTGCCCTATCTGAACAGCAGGGCGCGCTGGGTTTCCGAAGGTTTCGCCCAGTATTATCAGAACATTCTGCTCGCGCGCTCCGGCGCCTACGACGAAGAGCGTGCCTGGCAGAAACTGTGGACCGGTCTCGACCGCGGCAGCAAATCGATGCCGGACTTTTCCCCCAACGCGGTCGCCAGCGAACGCAATCGCGGCGGCCGAATGAAGCTCTACTGGTCGGGGGCAGCGCTTGCCCTGCTCGCCGACGTCGAATGGCGTCGCCGATCGGACGGAGAGGAATCACTCGACCTGGCGCTGGATCGGCTGCAGGACTGCTGCCTGCCCGGAACAACCGTCTGGACCGGTCGCGAATTCGTCACCAGGCTCGACGAGCTGGTGGGCGGCGAACCCGTCATCACGCCGCTTTTTGACGCCATGGCGGACTCGCCGGGGTTCCCGGAGTTCGCAACGACCCTGGAACAGCTGGGTGTGATCATTGACGGAGAGGACGTCCGGATTCGTGAAGGCGCGCCGCTGTCAGACCTGCGCAAGTCACTGACCCGGCAAGATGCGGCAACGGCAGCATGGCGCCGCAGCCTGGACGCTGCCGAAAGCGATTGATCGAGGCATCTTCGTAGTAAGCTCCCTGCCGATAACGCGACCAATGGCCGACAGCGCCGTGCCGCAAACACGTTACCGGAGATGCTATGAAGCTCGATCGCCTGAACACCTGGTTGAATCTCTTTGGGCAGCTCGCCGTCTTTGCCGGCCTGATTGCGCTGGTGGTTGAGATTCGTGGGAATAGCCAGTCACTTCGTGCACAGGAACTCGCAACCCTCGAAGACCGTGATTCGGCGAGGCAGGTCGCTCTTTTCAGTAGTGAACTTCGTGACGTTTATACGAAAGCACTCTATTCGCCGGTCGACCTGACCATTGATGAGATGATGGGCACCGGCCTCTATCACTCCTATCGGATGGCGACCGTTGCAGTCGTGTACACGCGCGTGCGCCAGGGAACACTGCAACAAAGTGACTGGGACTCCTTCGCGACGACGCTGCCCATTTTTCTCGGGAACAAGTTCGGCAGGACGTGATGGGAGCACTCGAAACCGGATTACGTGGGCGATCCAAACCTGCCCGGTTTTGTCGAGGCCGTGGACAAAGCGCTCGAGGAAAATGCGTACGTCGTTCCCGACGACCGATACTGGGCCGGCCTTTGCGAAAAACTGGGTATGAAGGACTGCCCGCAGGGCGACAATCAAGACCCGCAGCCGATTGCACATGTACAGCCTGAAGATTGACGTCGACAGGGTTCGCGCCGATTCAACCCGGCGGGGGCCTGATGATGTTGCCGTCGAGGAACCCCTCGAGATACAGGTCTGCTCCGCCAAGGAAAGCGACGCGGCGGCAAGAAGCATTTCGATCACTATGCGTACGCCGGGCCACGACGTGGAGCTCGCGCTCGGCTTTCTCGTCAGCGAATCGATTATTCAGGATGGACGCGAAGTCAAAGACGCGGCGCTGGTCGGCAATGCCGACGAAAAGACCGGCCTGCGCAATACGGTTCGCATCGAGCTCGAGGCGGGAGTCGAGGTCGACCTCTCGAATCTGAGCCGGCATTTCTACACGACCTCCAGCTGCGGCGTCTGCGGCAAGGCA